>JABZFO010000186.1 GCA_014237405.1 Desulfosarcina sp.
AAAACCATTCGTCCGGGTCCACCTGCTTCACCCCGCGAATGTAGCCCAATCCTGAAGCACCGCCGTCCGGCAGGTGGGCGTCGATGCGGTCGATCATCAGCAGGGCTTTTCCGGGCAGGGCCAGTCTGTCGACAGACACAGACGTGTCGGCGGCCGCATCCGGCATGTGGGGTGGATCCATGGATAACGGGTGCGCCCCGTCGGAACGGTCGGCCCAGGCAGCCATGGCCTTGACCATGGGATCCGCATGCCCCATGCCATTTTGCTGATTCAGCGCCTCGGCGGAGAAGAACCCGAAATAGGTGTCGCCGGTATAGATCGGTTCGCCGCCGGCCAGCACCTGGAAATCGAAATTTTCGATGATCATGTCCGCCGCCTCGCTCACCTTGGTTATGCGGCAGCGCATGGTCAAGGTGCCGGTGTCGGGCGTCACCTGCCGGTGCAGGACAGCGCTGCCTCCAAGGTTGCGGAACTTCAGGTCCTGCTGGCTGCGCAGTGCGGACCCGGCAAAGGCCGCCAGCCACCCGCAGGGCTGCAAGGCGATTTCCAGCAGCACGCAAAAAGGCATGACGCCGGAGCGGTCGGCGGCAAAATACCATTCGTTTTCAGGGATGTCGTACTGGGCAGTCACCCACCCGTCGGCTGCCAGCACCCATGGTTCGGGCTCTGCGCGGGTCACTCGGTCCATGAAACAGTAGGGCGGTCCCGGAAGCCGGGCAATTTTGCGGACTTCGTCGAAGATGCGGTAGGGCTCTCCAAAGGCCTCGGAAGGATTTCCAACGGCAAAGGAGAGGATGGACGCCCGGTCGTACAGGGGGGCAGCGGGTGGTGCCGGTTCATCAGCCACCGCCGGCCGGCTGCTTTGTTGACGCCAGAGGGCCTCGATCTCCTCCCGACCGATCCCGGTCATCTTCATGGACATATCCTTGAAAAAGACGATGGACCGGCCGTCGGCGAACATGTGGGCGTCGGCAATGGCGTAGGGTTCGGGGCCGTATCCGATTTCGCTGATCTGGATTTCGTAGTGCACGTGGCGGGTGGCCGGGGTGACCGGTCCGCGGCACTTGAGCCGGGCACTGTTGCCGATCACCGGTTCGTAGCACACGCCGCGCTTGTCCGTCACCCAGCCCATGCGCTGGAGAAAGACCCGCAGGGTGTGGGCGCATCGGGGTTCAGTTCGAGGATGCGGTGGATCAGGCGCATGCGGCCATCGGGCAGATGCAGGGAGGCAGACAGTCCGATGCCGGCGAACCACTGGCCGAAACAGCCGGCCAGGTCGCCGCGGCGCAGGGCGTCCACTTGATCGTCCGAATAGGACTCCCTGGCCATGGGCACTGTTGGCTGCCAATTGTCCGGACACTTGCCGGGAACGGGCTTTCCCTCCTGTTCGGTGAGGATGATACCGCCGGAGCTGTTGACCTCGTCCTCGGTGAAAAAACCTGCGCAGCCATCGCGCATGGTAATCAGATGTTCGTCGCCGATATAGCCCTCGAAGCGGAAAAAAAACATCCAGGTCTCTCCCTGGCGCACGAACCGGTCGATGGCGATCTCGTAGCGAATGGTCTCCCCGGGCCTGGGCAATCCCCGGTGGAAGGTGACCACCGCGTCCAGCAGGCGGTAGGACCGCTCCCCCTTCACCTGGTGGTCGATACCCAGGTAGGCACTTAAAAACAGGTCCGCCTGACCGGCCTCCACGCTGATGCACACCGGGGCGCGGTCACCGTCCAGGTACCAGGCTCCTGGCAGAACGTCGTGCTCGGTGACCACCTGGCCCGATCCCATGGAGAGCTTCTCCCCTTGCACGGAGACGATGCGGTCCACCAGCATCAACGGTTCGTCGGGCAGGCGAACCCGCACCCGGTAGGTGTCCACCACGTCGAAGGCCGGTCCCAGCATGCGGCCCACGCTGCCGATGGCGAACTGCATGCACATCTCGATCATCCTTCACGCGGGCACCCAGCCCCAGCAGGCGGTTTTGCAGGTCGAAGGTTTCGGCAAAGGTCCGGGTCAGTTTCTGGGACAGGTCGAGGAACTGCTGGTGGGTGCTGGCCGTGGTTTCCATGTTCTGGCGGGCAGTTTCCAGTAATTGCGTCCAAGGGGCATAGGATGACCGGCCTTTTGCGGATAGCCATTGAGATTCCTGTGGTTGCATTTTTTCTGACGTGACAAACGGCGCTGCCGGCTTTTCAGGCGCAGGCGACAATGGTTCAAGCGGTTTTTCCTTGGTCAACACCTCGGGCAGTGTGGGGCAGAGCATGTGACCGCCCACGGCAATTGATACGACCTTTCGCGCACTGACCGGCGCCGGCATAGTGGATGTTTCAAGGCCCGCATAAAGGGCGTTTAAATCCACGGACACCCGCTCGGCGGCAAGCCGGGCCAGGCATCGCAGAAGCGAAGCGATTTCGTCCTCGTTGCCGTGATTGGCGGCAACGGCCAGGTGGGGCTTATCATTTAAGATCTGATCGATCATGCGGGTGCACGACGCCCGGGGACCGGCCTCGATGAATACGCTTACCCCATCGGCGTATGCACGGTTAATCGTCCGGGTGAAGTCGAAGCCTTCAACCGCTTGTTTTACAATAGAATCGGCAGTTCGATCCGTGGTTACATCGTAGGGGGCGGCCCAGCTGCAGCTGTACACATCAAGCCCCGGTTTCGCTGTCGTCGGAAAAACATGCAGATCCCGGTAGGCGTCGGCTACGGGGCGGGCCGTATCGCAGTGAACGGTCACCACGCCGTCCAGGACCACCGCCTGACAGCCCATGGCCGCGATGGCCTGGTCTACCGCCTGTTCCAATCCGCCAATGACACATTCGTTGGGCGAATTGACAATGAGCAGCCGTACCCGGCGAATGTCCGAAATGATGTCTAGAACGCTTTTCGCCGGCCGGTTGACCACCGCCACCCGCCAGGCCACGGGCGCACTGTCCGGAATCTGCCAGGCCTGACGAAGAGCCATACATGGGCCGGAAAGCTGTGTGGTGAACAGGTCGGTGGCTTGCATCCGCGCTAACATGTCGCCCCGGTCCGACCATACCCCCTGGGCGAACAGGGCAGCGGATTCACCGAGGCTGTAGCCTATGATTGCATCGGCACGGATGGAAAACCGGTTGAGGAGGCGGGTCATGAGATCACCGAAGACCACCTGCCCGAAAATCATGTTCAACGGATCAACCTTGAGGCGGGAAATGGCATCATCTTCCCATCCGGGTAGCCATGCCTCTCGCCAGGGCATCAGGTTCCAGGGGCGGCACTGGGTCTTCAATTGCGCGGTATCCCGGTCCATCTGCGCCATAACCCCGGGAAAACGAAGGGCCAGGTCGCGCCCCATGCCCAGATAATGGTTGCCCGAGCCCGGGTAGACCATGGCAATCCGCGCGTCGGGCCCGATGGGGTGACTGCGGTAACATACCTGCTTGGAAAGCGGATCGGATCCACCGGATTCGATGGCTTGTCGGGCTTCGTTCAGAACCGGACCGGAATTGTGACCCGGTTTCAGGATCAGGGCGACGGCCAGCCGATGGTTGGGTCGCGCCGGGTGGGTTTTCATCCATTGGCCGGCGGCCGATTCAACCGGGACCTGACCGAGGGTGTTCTTTAAAACGTCATCCAGCGTCGAGAGGCCTTCAATCAGCTGTGGTTGCGTGTCTCCGGTGACCACGAAAAGACCGGAACGGGCATCGAAGTTGTGCGCCGGATATGCGGTTTCGATCCGAGACGGGTCGTTTTCATTTTCCTGAAGCAGCACATGGCTGCAGGTGCCGTCCATGGTGATCGATGCGCAGCAGGCGGTTCGTGGACCGCGTTCACGGTCCCGATACCAGTGCTGGGCCCGATCCGGCATGTGAAACAAATCCGGCCCATCCGATGGATCAGGTTGCCGCGTATACCCGGCAAGGGGCGGCAGGATGCGATGATGCAGGCACAGAGCGGTTTTGGCCAGGGATGCCAGGCTGTCGGCAGCACCTGTATACCCGGTGACGGGCTTGGTGGATCCCAGGGCAATGGCCTTTGACGGATCGGCCTGACCGTGCTCGGAAAAAAAGCCAGCCAGGGCGGTAAGCTCCATGCGGTCCCGGACCGACACACCGGCACCGTGGGCTTCCACATAAGACACCGAACCGGCAGAGACATCGGTCTGGCTGAAGCATTGGGACAGTGAGCGGCAGTAGGTCGATTCGCCGACACCGCTGTTTGCCGGATCATCGCCGCCGGCGCTGCCGATGCCGCGGATGACGGCATAGATCCGGTCCCCGTCGATCCGGGCCTGCGCCAGCGTTTTGAGCAGCAGTGCCACGGCTCCATCGCCGGGAAGGGTGCCGTCGGCCGAGGCATCGAAGGGACGGACCGCATTGGTTCGGGAAAGGGGCATAAACCGGTCCATGCGAACCACGCTACGCCCTTCGCCGGCAAGGTCCACCGCACCCACCAGCATGGCATCGACTGCGTTCTGTTGCAGCAGGTCCACGGCAACCTGAAGCGCCTTGATCCCCGAGTCGGCATCGGCAGCGACCACGAAACTGGGGCCGCCGAAGCGAAATTCCCGGGCCATGCGACTGGCGACGATACCTCCCAGGGCCCCCATGACCCGCGGAGGGGTAAGGGGCGGGCCACACTGGTCCCGCAGGTTTTCCAGCCATTGATCCATGGTCCTGTCGTCCAGTTTCAGGCCATGCAGCGCATTCCAGCGCTTCACCGCTGTGAAAAGCTGCCAGCGCAGATGAAAGTTGGTGGCCTCGAAATCGAATCCGATGCCAAACACCACCCCCATGCGCTCACGAGGCTCACGCAGCGACAGGCCGGCATCGGTCAGGGCGCCGGCACCCACTTTGAGGGCCAGCAGCTGCTGGGGCAGGATGTCGTTGATTTCGTTGGGTGGGATCTGAAATTCGCCGATGCCGACTGGAAGGCTGTCGATAAAGGCCCCTTTGGGGTTGAAGCCATCCAGGGCACCGATAAACGTTGCGTCTGCCCCTTTCCAGCGGCCATGGGGCCGATCAGCGATGGCGCTGTGAGCTTGGAATATCGCTTTTTCGAATGATTTCAAATGACTCAGCGATCCCAGTGTTACATCCATGCCCACGATGGCCACCAGGGCGGGGGGCTCATCCGAAGGTCGTTCATAGACGGATATTTGTTCGGAATCGACGGATTGGGCCGAGAATGACGGCATCCGCCATTCTTCGAAAAGGATATGGGCATTAATGCCACCGAATCCGAAGGCGCTGACCGCTGCCCGCCTCGGGCTATTGGAAGCGCGGACTTTCCAGGGCATTGCCGTTGTTTGCACGTTGAAAGGACTGCCCTTCAGCGGGCTGCTTTGGGGAGCCTGCTCAAAATTGATGGAGGGCGGCAGGGTTTGATGCTTCATGGCCAGCAGGGTTTTGATCATGCCGGCCGCGCCGGCAGCGGTCAACAGGTGGCCGATCATGGATTTAACGGAGCCGATGGCACAGACACCCGCGGTTGCGCATACGCCCTCCCAGAGTTGAATCAGGCTCTCGATTTCGGTGGTGTCGCCGGCGCGAGTACCGGTGCCGTGGCATTCGATGTGGTCTACATCAGCGGGTTGCCAGCCGGCCGACCGGTAAGCCTGTTGCATGGCGCGGACCTGGCCGCGGCTTTCCGGGGCCAAAAGATTTCCGCGCATGTCATTGGATAGCCCGATGCCGTGGATCACGCCGTGGATGGTATCACCGTGTTCGAGGGCATCGGACAGGCGTTTCAACACCAGAATGCCCACCCCTTCGCCCACCACCAGGCCGTCTGCCTGCCGGTCAAAGGGAGCGCAACGGCCCGATGGTGACAGGGCCTGGAGCTGGCTGAAGCCGGTCTGGGTATAGAGGCATTCGGGTCGTGACACCCCGCCGGTCACGACCATGTCCGCCCGGTTTGCAGTCAGCGCATCGCAGGCCAGTTTTACTGCGTAGATGGAGGAAGCGCAGGCCGCATCCAGGGTGAAGCCGTCACCGCCAAATCCCATTTCAGCGGCCAGAAGCGCCGCCGGCAGACCGTCCACCCGGCTGGCCAGAGCCTGGGCCTGTGTCACAGGTATCGGAGACGTTGAACTATGGGGAAACAGGCGATTTTCAATGGCCTTGCCCAGGGTTTGCCGGGAAAAGGCGGAGGCGCTGTCCGTGGGCAGGGCAATGGCTGCCAGAATGGTGTGGACGCGGCGCTGGTCAACCGGAGCGGTGATGCAACCGTTGACGGCCCGTTTCCCGGCAATGAGCGTCAGCTGGTGGACCGGGTCCAGATGGCGGGTCAGATCCGGATCCAGAGAAAAGTCATCGGGATCGAAGGTGAAATCATTGATCAGGCAGGCGTACCGAGAGTAGGGGCGATCCGGCACCAAGGTGGTGCTTAACCGATCCTGCCATGGAGCGATCCATCGGCATCCCGACGACGGCGATAAGGGGGTCTCTATTCATATCAGGAAAATTCGCGATTTTTCAAAAGGGCCTGAGGTGGGCCGCGGAAATATTAGCCTTGATGGTATAGTTTTCAGTTGATTGTCAAAAGCACAAATACATACTCGCTTCATGGATATAACGCAAGAATCAATAGACAACCATCACGGGTTTGGGATTTGCTTTGACAGCGGTCAGAGTTGCCGATATTGTAACTCTATCGATAGCTCACATCGATCATGCGGCCAAATAGGATTTCTGGTAAAGCGACAAACAAGGAGGTGAACCATGAAAATCCATTTTCGGCGTATCCTCTGTGCCACGAACCTTTCTGATTTTTCCAATTCAGCCGTTATTCAAGCCATCGGCATGGCCAGGGAATTCGGATCGACACTTTTCATCTGCCATGTGGTCGATCTGCCCATGGTCACCATGCACGGGGCGGCCTTTGTTTACCCGGAGGATCAGATCGAGGAGATGAAAACCAGCGCCATGGATCAGATCAAAGGGTTGGTGACGGACAGCGCACTGAATTGGGAACCCGTGGTGGAAACCGGTCCCGTCTCCAGCACACTGTGCCGTCTGGCCGTTGAAAAACAGGCGGACCTGGCCATCGTATCCACCCATGGCCGCACCGGGCTCAGGCGACTGTTCCTCGGCTCGGTCACCGAAAGGCTGCTGCGAACCATCGCCTGTCCGCTGATGGTGGTCACTCCGCCCGAAAAAGCGGGGAGGGTGGAAAAGCAGTTTAAAGGATTCGGCTTCAAACAGATTATGGTGGGATGCGATTTTTCAGCAGATTCAGGACGGGCGGTGGAATACGGGTTCAGCCTGGCCCAGGAGTTCGAAGCCGCCATCCACCTGGTACACGTGGTGGAGTCTTTTGTCTACCAGGACACCATGCTGCCGGAAGCCGCGAAAACAGAGGCGCTTACCGAGATGACGACGGGTTGCCGAGAGCGCCTGGAGGCTCTGGTACCGGCGGACGCCAACAACTGGTGCAAAGTTCAGATCGCCTGCGAGGCCGGTAAACCTTTTCAGGCACTAAAAAGGTACGCCGAGACCCACCAGGTGGACCTTATCGTACTTGGCGTGCGGGGCCATTCCCTGGTGGAGACCATGTTCTTGGGCTCCACGACCGACCGGGTGATCCGGGGGGTAGCCAGCCCGGTGCTTTCCGTCTGTCCGCCCTAGCCATGTCCGATTGCAAACGGCTTGTTTTCTGGATCTGTGTTGCCGAAACCGCATCAACGCGTCAGCCGCACGCCTGGTTTAGCGATCCCTGTTCCTCTCGTCTGCGGGCAATTTCATGACAAAGAACAGGCCCATGAATCCAACCAGTGCAAAAATGACATAGGTGTTCTTCAACCCGATCAGATCCCCTGCCATGCCGACGATTACCACCACTGCCGACCGTGACAGAAATGAAATCATCATGAACAGTCCGTTGGCGGCAGAGGGGCTCTTTTCGGCGTTTTCCTGCACCAGCGCCAGCATCACCGGCGTGGTGGACAGCAGGGTGAAACCGGTGAGGGCCAGCAGGGCGTAAGCCGCCCAGCCATCCACCCAGACAAACGCCAACAGGGATACCGGTGCACCCAGAAGCGACAGGGTCAGCATCCGTCGGCGTCCAAAACGGTCGCTCAGGGTGCCGGCTACCATGACTCCCGCGACACCGGCGGTTTCAAAGATGGTCAGCCCGGCCCCTGCCAGCCACAGGTTCCCCGTGTTCATGGCGATAAAGGTGGGCAGAAACACAGCCATACAGCCGTGCATGAAGCCCCTGGCCACCAGGATACCGGTAATGGGCATCAGGATATGGCGCATGCCGCGCCACGTCTGAAGCAGCGGAACCGGCGCCGTGCCTGTTTTGGTCACCGGAAAATCTCGGGTGGTAACGAAAAGCAGGGCGGAACAGACGAAACTTACCACCATTACCGGATAAAAACCGTCAAGCCCCATCAGGGCAACGATGCCCACCGCCACCATCGGCCCGACCGCACGGGCCGCTTCCCCACCGACCATGAAAAAAGACATGCCCATGCCTTTTCGTTGACCGGACATGCGGGCCACCACCACCGGTGCCGGCACATGAAACACGGACACGCTGATGCCGGCAAACAGCATCAGGATCAGCAGCATGCCATAGGTGGGCGCCATACCGATCAGGCTCATGGGGACGGCGGTGAGCGCCGGCGCCAGAATGAGAAACCAGCGCACGCTGATTCGGTCTGCCAGGGATCCGATCCACGGGTTGATCAACGCGGGAAGCTGCATCACCGTGGAAAGCAGGCCGGCTTGAGTCAGGGTCATGGAGAGCTTTTCGATGAGTAGCGGCAGCAGTGGTGCCAGAAAGCTGGAATAGACGTCGTGGATGAAATGGCCGAGGGAAACGGCGATAACGCCCGGCAGGTTGAACCGGTCGGGCGGCAAAGGTGTCCTGGTTGTCGTAGATTCAGCGCTTCTTTGCATGATGGCCCGCTGTTGTCACGAAAGATTGATGGCTTCGTAAAATTGTTTTTTTACCACAGAGACCACCGAAGATACAGGAATAGCATTGATCAAGAGATCGTTACCGCTGTGCTTGCTGTGTGCGTTCTGGTGAATTCAGGCTTCTGCAATTCCGTCATGGTTGTCTTTCTCAGGAAAACGGTTATCTTCGATGTTACAACCGCATGGTGTAGATGAGGACGCAGCCTTATGTATCTTGCCCGATTGCCAGATAAAAAAAACGGCCGCCGGTACATGATCCGGCAATCCTATGCAGATGGCGTCTGCTATCGGAGCCGGGACTTGTTTGATCTGGGTGATGACCCGTCGCGTTTTATCGTATATCCCGGCGGAAACAGTTTTTACATCGATACGGCGGTGGAAGACGCCATTGCCGATAAAGGGGTCCCTGTTTCACAGGACGATTTGGAGCCGATTTTCATGCCTTTCTTAGATCCGCGCATCCGGCGGGTGATTGATGGGTTTGATCGAAAATCGCGCTCCAGCCCGCCTTCCGATACGTGTACCCCGGCTGATTCCATTAATCTGTTTGACCGGTGCCGTCTGCATTATCTCAAATTGGGACGGGTTGATCACAGGGATATGGGATGCACGCCGGATCGGTTCTATTCAACCCTTCAGGACAAATCCAGGGATGAGATCGAATACGATTTTATTGCAGCAGAACGATGCCTCAAGCCTGCGGAACTGGCCCACTACACGTACCAGATTTTCGACCTGCAACGATACTTCAGCGAACATTATGCGCGCAACCATCCCGAAGGTCTCGATCAGGACCGCATGGACCGGTTTTTCGTGAAGGCCCTGTGTCAACTCAACCGGAATGAAACCTTCTGGATTGGCAGTGATAAGGAGCCCGGCCTGCGACAGCATCTGGTGCGCTACGCGATCATGTATTTTGACAGTTGCTTTCCCGCTCGCGATCCGTTCCGGGATTTTCTTCAGGATTTCATGAACCGCCACCGGATCCACCGGCCGCCGGAAAGTGTTCAAATCAGCCTGGCTGAATCCGCACGGTTATTTGGCGTGACTGTGGATGCGCTGAAAAAAATGGATTGCCGGGCGTTGACGCGACTATACCGTAATCTGGCCCTGAGGCATCACCCGGACAAAGGCGGTGAACAGGAGACCTTTGTCAGACTCACCGCGGCTTATCATAAATTGTTGAAACGTAAATCCAGGAATTGATTTAAAATCCTTTCCGATGGAATAAAGAACCGAGGTGCCGGTGCGTTCACCGACACCTCGGTTCTTACTTGGATGGCAATAGGCTACACCTGCGGAGGTGCCGGGGGCGGGGTAATACTGATTTTTTCCTCGTAGGTGGATAGCAGAAAAAGGGTCGCCAGCGGCTGGGTGAACAGCACGCCGATAAAGACCGTCCCCCCGATCATGGTAATGGCCATGAAGATAATCACCACCACCACGTGATCCACCAACTCTCCGCGTCTGCCCATGGCATAGCTCTCCTTTACTGCATCAACGATGCCCATATTCTTGTCGGTCATCAGCGGCATCATGTAGATGCAGCAGAAGGTGACCGCCACGATGATGATGATGCCGGGCAGAAAGAGCAGCATGAAGCCGATGGCGGTGGCCACGAAAACCGCGATGCCGAATCCCAGTAACGGCAGAAACAGATTCATGTAGGAAAACAGGTCCTGGACCTTGGGTTCCCGGCCGTTTCGGATAAGCTGGAGCAGACTCTGGGTGTAGCCGGCCATGGTGACCGGGGCAAGAATGCCCAGCGTTAGGGAACTCACCGCCACCATGACCAGGGTCACGATAATCAGTGAGACGACATTGCCAAGGGTCAGGTTCCAGGCGGTTTCGATGTGGCGCTTAAAATTCATGGGTTCTCCTGAACGGGTAAATGTTAACAATATAGTTGACCAAAACGGTCTTAACCAACTTTAAAAAAAACAAAATTTGTATTTTCCGGGTAGCAGGTTTTCGGTTGGAACAGATGGTGGCATATACCGGTTTTTAGCGGGTGTTGTCAACCTTCATCGATGTCAACAATCGATGCAAACGATCCATTGTCGCGCTTTTGCCGGCCTCACCGGTCCAACCGACCATCCAGCATCCGTCTCACCTGGTCCCGTTCGGTTTTTGCCCTGGTGAGTTTCAGCTTCAGCTCGTCTCGTTTGGCAGACTGGGAAGCAGCCAGTTCTTTTTCCAGGCGATCCACCTCCTGTTGAAGCCGGTACAGATCCCTGGCAATCAGTTGCAAAGACATGGCGGTCTATTCCTCATCTACCTGCTCATCCAGATCCAGTCCCTGTTCGGTGATACTGCCGATGTGAATTCGAAACATTTTTTTAAACAGGTAATGATATTATCGGATTATCTTTGAAACAGGTCAACTGCCAGATGTCCTGGTGGGAATCATGACGGATGATGTAAAGGCCCCCGTCGTCGCCGATGATCTTAAAATATCGGTGATCCGGTGCCAGCCACCGGTCCTGGACCGCGACAACGTTGATGTGGCGTGCGCCCATGGTCAGTCGCCGCGGGGTCTCTTCGCCCCGGTAGCCGGCATAACAATCGACCTGGATCTCCATCTATCTGCCGGGAACGATGATTCGTGCGTCATCTCGTTGTTTTTTCTGCTCCTCCTCTTGCATCTTCCTGATTTGTTTTACCATCTGGGCCATTTCCTGTTCCATGGCCTCGGGAAACGCCTCCATGGCTTCGGTCAGGTTGTTAGCCATCAGCCTGGCCTGCAGTGGGAGCGGCCCTTGCGGAGTGAGGATTTGCGTGTGGCCGAAAAAAGTAGGCGTGCGACTGGGGTCGTCTTTGCCATCCGCGGTGATCGGTATCATCCGCCGAATGGATGCCACTTTGAGATCGGTGATTGCATCCTCCCGGTATAGGTTATTTGTATCCACTATAAAGTCAATCTGTTCCTGTTCTGTCATGAAAGCTCTCCATTAGTTATGGGTGTTTGGCCATTGGGTAAAAAAGCTGGATCACCGTAGCTGATTTTCATCCGGGTGTCACGGAGTTTATCGAAAAAGGAATGAGTAACATTTTCATATTTCCCGGTGTTGAAGTTTCGGGTCACCCGTCATATAATCGAACTGAAATGGCAACTGGAGACAACTCAAATCAACAGAGCGGAAACCATTTTAAGCTCCGCATGACAGCCATCGGCATCTCCCTTTTTGTATCAGTGGTGTTGATGGCCGCCAAATTCTATGCCTTTCACCTGACCCGGTCATCGGCGGTACTGTCCGACGCGCTGGAGTCCATCATCAACGTGGTGGCTGCCGCCTTTGCCGTGGTGAGCATCTGGATGGCCGCACAGCCGCCGGATTTGGATCATCCTTACGGACACGGTAAGATCGAATACTTTTCCGCAGGTTTCGAAGGGGCGCTGATCATCTTTGCCGCCATCGGGATATTCAAAACCGGTATCTCTCACCTGCTGATGCCAAAGCCCCTTGCCAACCTGCAGGCGGGCCTTGCCATTCTGGTGGCGGCATCAGTGGTTAACCTGCTCCTTGGGATCGGTCTGTTGCGGGTCGGGAAAAAGGTTCAATCCCTGACCCTGATCGCCGATGGCAAGCATGTGCTCACCGATGTGTACACGTCGGTGGGGGTAGTGGTCGGCCTCTTTTTGGTTCAATATACGGGCTGGTTCTGGCTGGACGGTGCCATTGCCTGTCTGGTGGGCGTCAATATTCTACTGACCGGCACCCGATTGGTGAGCCAGAGTTTTTCTGCTTTGATGGATGCATCCGACCCCCAACTTCTGGACGAGATATCCCGGCTGCTTGAAAAACACCGCAAGGAGGTTTGGATTGATATCCATCAGCTGCGGGCGTGGCGGTCCGGCAATTTTGTCCACATCGACCTGCACCTCGTGCTGCCCAGGGATTATCTGCTTGATGTTGCCCACGCCGAAGCCAAGGAGTTGGAACAGTTGCTCATCGGTCATTTCGAAGGCAATGCCGGCGTTCTGGTCCACATGGACCCATGCGAATGGCCGGAATGTCCCGTATGCCGACAGTATCGCTGCAGCCATCGCACTCGGGAGTCTATCGCGACCCTGGCCTGGAACCGTCACCAGCTAACCGTGAAAAAAGCCAAACGAAAAACGGATTGAACGCTTAGGCGGGTCATTGTGCCGAATTTACTGTCATGCGTTTCAAGGGCAGGGTAAAATAAAAAGTGGCGCCTTTTCCCGGTGTGCTTTTTACTTTCAATTCACCGTGGTGGTGCCCGATGATCTGGCGAGTGATGGAAAGCCCCAAGCCGGTGCCCGGCGGACGGCCGCGGGACGGATCCACTACCTGCTGGAACTTGTCAAAAATCTGTTTCTGGTCCGCCTCGCTGATGCCGATGCCGTTGTCCGTGACAGAAACAGTCAGCCGGTCGGCGGCGTATTCCAGTCGGATGTCAATCTGTCCATGGTCCGGGTTGCAGAATTTTACGGCATTGGAAATCAGATTCACCATGGCCTGGATCAACTGGTCACGGTCCCCTTCAATGGACCGTGACTCGTCAGGCAGGTGAACCTGCATCCGTATTTGTCTGTCTGCCACCAACTGGCCGGTGGCGCTCACCGCATCTTTTACCACATCCTTCAAATCCACCGATGTGATATGCCAGCGCATGCGATCCGATTCCAGCTTCTGAAAATCCAGCACCTGGGTGATGAGCCGGGTGAGCCGCTGGGTTTCACGAATGATAATGCTGGAAAATTCACGTTGACGGTCGGGGGTCGTATCCGGGTAGTCGTGGAGGATCTCCGCAAGGGAGCGGATGGCCGTCAGCGGGGTTCGAAGCTCATGGGAGACCGTTGATATGAATTCGTCTTTCAGTCGATCCAGCTCCTGAAGACGCTGGTTGGCCGCCCGGAGTTCCGCCGTGGCCCGTTCCAGTTCATGGCTGTAGATGATGGCCTGGCGGGTTTCATCCAGGATGTCCATTACCTCTTCGATACCCAGGGGTTCCTCTTTGACCAAAGAGGCAACCATCACCCGTGCCGATGCCGACCCAATGGCCCCGGCCAGCAGTTTTTCAATATGGTTGACCAGCCCGGGGTCCCGGGTGAGGGACTGGTCCCAGTCGATGCCATACGCCATGGCATAATTATCCAACGCTGCTTCGGTTCGCTCTCTCCCCAGAAAACGTTCCAGCATGGAGATCAGATCGGGCAGGTAGGCGGTCCCCCGCCAGACGGAAGAGTCATGAACCCTGCCCACATACCGGTATACATCCACGAACATGGCCGCCTGAGTGTGCTCCATGGCCGATGGCCTGCTGAACAGGGATCCGGCCATGTAGCACCCCACGTTGGCAAACATGCTCCAGAACACCGCATGGGTGATGCGGTCGAACACATCCAGCCCGAACAGTTCGAACGGCTTTAAAAAAGCGATGCCAAAGGGTCCATGCTCCAGAAAATCCTGGGGGATCAGTCCTGCGCCGGCCAGGGTGGGCAAGAACAGCGTGTAAAACCAAATGGAAAAACCTGCCACCAGCCCCATCAAGGCGCCGGTCCGAGTGCCGCCTTTCCAGAAGATACCGATCAACAGGGCCGGGGCAAACTGGGCCACGGCCGCGAAGGAGACCAGGCCGATGGAAACCAGCGTGTAATATTCACCAGCAAAGTGAAAATAGGCATAACCCATGAGCAGCACCAGGATAATGCCCAGCCGCCGAATGGATAACAGAATACTGCTCAAATCCTCACGCTGGGCCAGCTTCAGAGACGGCATGTGAAGCAACACGGGCATTACCAGATCGTTGCAGATCATGGTGGACAGGGCCACGGTTTCCACGATGACCATGCCTGTTGCCGCCGACATGCCGCCGATAAAGACCAGCAGTGTCAGAAAGACCTGTTTGTTGGCCATGGGAAGGGTCAGTACGAACATGTCTGCGTCATGGCTGCCGGAACCGAAGGAGAGCATGCCGGCAATGGCCACCGGCAGGACGAAGATGTTGATGGCCACAAGATAAAGGGGAAAAAGCCAGATCGCCTTGTTCAGGTGTGTTTCGTTGACATTTTCCACCACCATGACCTGAAACTGGCGAGGAAGAAAGACGATGGCCATCATGGATAGGAAAATGTGGGCCAGCCAGCTGGAAAAGGCACCGGTATTCGTGGGCAGCGTCATTAAAAGACGAAGTTCAGGTGATGCAAGGGCCTTCCGGCTGAGATCGGCAAAACCGTTGTAGATGAAAAAGGTGACGAATGTTCCCACCGCCAGGACCGCCACCAGTTTGACGATGGATTCAAAGGCAATGGCCGCCACCAGGCCTTCATGGCGTTCGGTGGCCTCGAGATTCCGGGTGCCGAAAAGCGTGGCGAACACCGCCAGGAACAGGGCCACGTAAAAGGTGGTGTCGCTCAAGATTCCGATGCCGCCTGGATAGGACAACGGTTTCAGCGACGGGTATTGATGAATCAGGAGGAAACTGGTGGATATGGCCTTCAGTTGAAGGGAGATGTAGGGAATGATGCCCAGCACGGCGATGACCGTTACCACACCCCCCAGCGTCATGCTTTTCCCGTAGCGTGAGCCGATGAAGTCGGCAATGGACGTAATACGGTGAATCTTTGAAATGCGGATGATTTTTTTCAATACCAGCCAGCCCAGCGTGGTCATCAGCGTGGGTCCCAGGTAAATGGTGAGAAAGGCCGGTCCTGCTGAGGCGGCTCGCCCAACGCTGCCGTAAAACGTCCAGGCGGTACAGTATACGGCCAGCGACAGGGCATAAATATAGGGGTTGCTGATAATGCTCCTGCCGGTGTCGGCGCGCTTGTCGCCGTAATAGGCGATACCAAACAGCACCCCGATGTAACACAGGGAAACGAAGATGACGGTTTCCGTCGCCAGCATGGGGGCTTCCTTTACTCGCTATGGCCCGGAAACTGGGTATCCGGGTTGGAGCGGCTGATGATCAGCGTCAGGAAAATAATCAGCAACCAGGTGGCGAACAGGTAGAGGTAGAAAACGGGAACGCCCAAGGCCAGCACCGGTCGGTTGAACAGGGACATCAAGGGAAAGTTGAACAGCAGCGTGCCCAGTAAAAAAAGCCCCACCAGTCGCCTGCCGTTGATGTTTTCGCGGGTCATGGGTCAGCTCCTTTCGACCGGAAGATCGATTAAGGTGCACCGTTTTGGGGGGATTCTCTCTTTCACACCAAGATCGGTAAGGATAAATCATCCTATCACCGGGGCTATGGAATGTCCAGAAGGTGAGCGCTGGTTAGGTAGTTCAAAGCTGAACGTCCAACATCGAACATCGAACGTCCAACGCCGAATGAAAACCAATCGCCATGGCGATGTTGCTGCATAGGGCGCACCATGGTTCGGATCAACTCACGTCCCTGCGCTGACCCATGCCCCCAAAGGGGGTTGCCCGTTTTGGTTTTCTTGCGTCGCCCAACTATCTTTATGATCGGCGACGCATACGCGAATAATCTCTTTTCTAAACCTTACGGCTGTTGCTCATCGTTCCCATTCACCATTCGATGTTCGATGTTCATTTTTCTTCATTCCTTTTGCGTATTCCAATGCTTGTTCGACGTTTCATTTCCGATCAAACCAGCCCGAGGCCGGCGGCTGCGCTGTCATCTGTCTTCCAGGATCAGGCCGGCGGGCAGGGCTTCACCGAAAATGGCGTTCTGTTCTTTCTGCTGTCTCGGGGATTGCCGGGTGATGCGCGTCATCTGTTCGGAAAAGTCGCCTGCCGCGGCGATCCATTGAGCGGCCTTACCGCAGGTTTCCGGAGCGATATCGCGCAGCGGATCGCCGGTTCTCCGGCACAGCTGGGAGAGCATCTCCACCACCGGTTTGGGATTTTTCCAAGTCAGGGAAAGAATCGTCTCGACCCAGCCGGCTACTTCAGCAGGCGGCGGGACCCGATCGATGGAACCGTAAAGCAGGTCACGGGCGCCGATGCGGGACAGGGCCCACAGCAGCTGAGGTTGAGGCTTTTTGGCTTTGAACTGGCTGATCAGCTGGCGTCCCAAGGTGATTTTATCCTTGACATTGAGGTGCTCCATGTTGGCCATTGCCATCCATATTTCCGTGAACTCCTGACGGGGAATGCGTGATCCTTTTTTCAGCACCAGCGACGGTGACAGGTCTTGGAAGAACTGGCGCTGCTGGCCGGGATTGAGACCGGCGGCCACCCGCCTCCACATGATCCACCACTCCGAGCGCACTTGGGGGGCGTTGGCGTGGCTCGGCCCTTTTTTATAGATTTTCCATAGTTTTTTAACGCGATGGGGATCAAAGCCTTCCCCCATCCCCGGCCTCAGGCAAAATCCAAGCAGGTTCATCCACCGACTTTCATCTTCGGCAGACACGTTTTTTGCCGCCATGCCATCGAGCAGGGTGTCGGCCAGATCCCGCAGCAGGCTCAGCGGCCACCTATCCCGAGGGCAACCAAGGGTATCGGCAATATCCGACATCAGGTGAGGCAACCGTGATTTGTCACGACCTGATGCAAATGCCGATTGAACCACCTTTTTGGCCTGTTCGACCAAGGATGCTTCGAAAATTTCTCCCTCGGCCACCTCATCGGGCGTGTCAGTTCCCCGCAGCTGAAAACGAAGCTGCCACCGGTGAGGCGTAGTCAAGGACTGGCACCAGATCTCAAGGGTACCCACCTCGGTGTAGGCAGCCTCCAGGCGAACGGGGATTTCGGACCGAACGCCCTTGTCGCCAAACTGGATGACCGTATTCAACGACGGCAGGGCGGTGAGGGTTTCGTCCACATCGACAAGATCACCACTCCGATCGCCGGATCGGAAACTGGAGCTGAACAGATCGATGGTCACTGGCTGGTTGGCCAGAACTTTGAACGCACGGTCCGGCAGCATGATGGGACTGCCTTCCTCCAGTCCACGCTCCACAAGGCACACTGCCTGCTTTTCACCGCCGGTGTCTTGCGCAGCGATAGTGGCAACGCCAATGTAGAAACTGCGGGGACTTCCGCTTCCGACCCGGACGCCGATGCCGGCCTTGACCATCCCATAGTAGGATGCGCCCAAGGATACGGCCAGGTCCATCTCCCGGTTTTCCAAGCAAATGGGGCCTGTCCCGCGGTCGCGGGAAAAGCGATAGCGAACCGCCTTCTGGATGCGGTCTTGGACCACTTGTGATTTCAGTGCCCCTCCGTTGAAGAGGATCAGGTCCGGGCAGGGGATACAGGCCCCGATGGCGGCTTTTACATCCGTCTGATGCCGGTCCAGGAAACCGCCCAGGTGGCCGGTGATGGCGGTGTCCGCTTCATAGGGAAGCCCCCATGAGGCATTCCCGTCCGATGGTTCCGTTTCGGCACAGGAACCGGAAAGAGGAAAAAATTGTTCCAGAACGATCGTTTCGATCTCCTGGCGGTTGATCTGGGCGGTCATGGTGCCGGCAATCAGGCTGGAACCTGCGCCCACCAGAGTGACCCGGCCGCTGTCCGTGATCCTGTCCAGAATTTTCTCCTTGACCTGACGACACTGGTGGCAAAGGGTTTTCCAGGCGTCCTTGCCCATGGCAGCCGGTGATTTGCCCAGCCGGCGGGCAACGCTGCGGGCGATGGCAAAATCCATGTTGTCGCCCCCCAGGATCAGATGATCGCCCACGGCAATGCGCTCGAAACGGGGGCTGCCGTTTACCTCCCGCAGGGAAATAAGGGTGAAGTCCGTGGTACCGCCACCCACGTCACACACCAGGATCAGTTGGTTGGGGGCCACATAATCGGGCCAGTCTTGTTCGTGCCGGATCAGCCAGCTGTAAAACGCAGCCAGAGGCTCTTCCAGCAGGATGACGTCGGGAAGGCCGGCCATACGAGCTGCTTCCAGCGTCAGGTCCCTGGCCACCTCGTCAAAGGAAGCGGGAATGGTGACGACCACCATCTGGTATTCCAGATAACGCTCCTCATCCTCCCCCATGGCCACGTTCCATGCCTTGCGGATGTGTTTGAGATAGGCGGCCGCGGCGTGGACCGGCGACACTTTGAATACCTCGTCCCCAGCGCCCCAAGGAAGAATTCTGGCACGGGTATCCACACTTTTGTTACACAGCCAGCTTTTGGCCGAAGAAACCAGTCGTGCCGGTACCTTGGCGCCATGGTCCCGGGCAAACGCGCCCACAAAATTCCGATCATCGCGGCTGCGCTGGTCGATGGTCCAGGGCGCGGCCATGTCCTGATCGGCGATGTCAAATTTACCGGGGGTGTATAAGAATGAAGGGAGAACGGAAAGGGGGGCAAATTCGCCCGGACCAGTCAACTGGGGGACGGGAAATTTTGTGATGACAGGGCGGCTGTTGTCGACAGACGCCATATTCACATAGGAAACCGAGCTGTTGGTGGTTCCCAGATCAATGCCGACGACAAAGCGACTTTCCGAAGTCAAGAACAACTCCTTTGCTGGCCACAGGATGTGGCCGATAGCTGATTTAATATTACGCGAAATTACTGGATTTCAACTTCTGCAGGAGCGATGATGTTCGGGTTCTCCGTGTCGGACAGTTTCGGCAGGGAAATAGACCGTAACTGCCAGCCCCGGTGGCGTAAAATGCCGGTAAAGGGCGGCTGGCCCACCACATTGCCTACCAGCTTGACGGCGTGCTGGTCGAACCCGGCGGCGATTTCGACGGTCTCGCCTTCAGCCTGCTTCATCACCGGTTTCGGCGAGAGATAACGGTCCACGGTTTTCCGGCAGTTCTCATGGATGCTGCGTACGGCGGCTCCAATTTGATCGTCTTCATAAAGGGAAAGGTCTTCCTGGAGAAAATCCATCAGTCGCCCCTGGCGTTGGAGCACGGCAAAAAGATGAATGAACAGGCGTTTTTCCTGATTTTTTCGTTTGGCCCGGTCCGCATCGGTTTCCAGTGCTTGAGGGGGTGACACCTTTTTCACTTGCGGCAAGTCGGGTTGGCCGGCCGCCAGTTTGGACAGGGTGTTTTTCACAAACATCCAGTGTAGAGTGCCGAAAAAAGTCAAGAAGACGAACAGCGACGCATAATCCATGACGTTGATCGGGAACCCCACGTCCCGAGATCGCCAGTAAAAACAAGCAATGATGGCAAACAGAAGTGTGGAAAAAAAGAGCGATTGAAAGAACGCTCGTAAAGAAAAGGACTTTAGCAGTAAAGAGAGCTTCATCTGTCTTCCACCTGTCAGGTTGATGTTTGTTGGGGAATCTGTCGGCAAGGTAAATGGAAACCGGCGGCCGTGTCAAGTTAGCGCCCATCCATAAATCCAAGATTTCAGGATGGAGCTATTGGCTCTTAGCGGTTAGCAATTAGATAATACCCTTTTTTTACCGTTTTATCTAAAACCTATATGGCTAAAAGCTATCACCTTCCATCCATGATTTCCAATCATGGATGGGCACTAGTTAGGGCCGGGTTTTTTCTTGTGCAGATTAACGGGCTATGCTAATTATTAAAATAGAAAGATCAAGGGACGCGATCCGAATTGACTATACCAACGAGGGCGCTGCCGGCAAATGAATTATCGAATTGTATCGTTAACATCCATGGCAAACAACTACAGACATCGCTTTGACTTTGATATCGGCTACCTGGTGAAGAGTCCGTGCCGGGAGTGTTTCGACCGTTATCTTTTTCCCGATTGCATGGACAGTTGCCTCCCGCTGGACAAGATCCGTACGGTGCTGGCCAACAGCGTTTCCTGCTCACGTTCTTACTCGTCAATGGAATCCCACGCCATCTTTCAGGAATCCAGAGAGGAAAAATAGAATAGCATCCGCGTCACCGTTCCAGATCCTCAGCCATTCGCCGGTGCCGAAATCATCGGCACCGTTACCAATCAACTAAAAATCATCAAGAATTCATCGTGTTATACAAATTGCGTCGTCAGACATCGTTTGCAGCCTGAACCCTGGGAGGTTCCATGGAAGAGTATCGTTTTCATCATCATCAACTGTATGATCGTCTGGTTCATCATGCCCAATCCATGAATGGAGATGGCTACCATCTCCGGCACCTCATCCGTGCCGATAGCCGGATGGCCGCGTTCAGTGCCATCGGCGGCGGCATATTTTTCGATTATTCACGACAGCGGGTGGACGTAACCACCATGGAACTGCTGTCAGCACTGGCTGACGCCGCTGCCGCCATGGATCAGTTTGCCGACATGGCTACCGGTAAAAAGGTCAATGTCACAGAAAACCGGGCCGCCCTTCACATGGCGGCAAGAAGCTTTTCGGATGTGCCGGTCAGGGTGGACGGCCGGGACGTCAAACCGGATCTTAAAAGCGTACTATCGCAGATTCGCACATTTTCAGAAACGCTTCATCGGGGAGAGGTGACCGGTAGCACCGGCCAGGCATTTCGGCATGTGGTGGTGGTGGGCATCGGCGGCAGCTACCTGGGTACGGAATTTGTGGCAAGGGCGCTTGAGGCGTTTGCAGATAAAAGCATATCACTGGAATTTTTGGCCAATGTGGATATCCATAACTTCGGGTGCATCTGGTCACGCATCGAACCGGAACGGACCTTGTGGGTGGTTATTTCCAAAAGCTACACCACCGCCGAAACCATGGCCAACGAAGACCTGATCCGCCGTTATATGGATGCCAACGGGCTGGATCCGGCAAAACACCTGGTGACGGTCACCAGCAAGGGGAGCCCCGGCGATCAGGGTGCCGACCAGGGGTTGGCCGCATTTCACATGTTCGATTTCATCGGCGGCCGTTACAGTGTCACCTCCGCGGTAGGCGGGGTTCCGCTGAGCCTGTACCTGGGGTATGAACGATTCGAACGGTTCCTGAAGGGCGCCGAAGAGATGGACAGGCACGCCATAGAGGCTGCGCCAACGGAAAACATTCCCCTGATTGCCGCCCTGCTCACCGTATGGAACACCAGTTTTCTCGGCTACCCTCAAACCGCCATTATTCCTTACGCGTCACCGCTGTCCAAACTGGCTCCCCATGTCCAGCAGTTGAACATGGAAAGCAACGGAAAGTCGGTGAATGCAGCGGGCCAATTTCTTGCCGAACCGGCCGGTACGGTCATCTTCGGGGAGCCGGGCACCAATGCCCAGCACTCGTTCTTCCAGCTGGCCCATCAGGGAAAAGCGGTTCCCATCGACTTTATCGGGGTGCTGAATCCGCAGTATCAGATGGACGAAGGGCGCTTTAAGGGTGTGGGGCACCAGCAGGAACTGTGGGCCAACATGCTGGCCCAGGCAACGGCCCTGGCCGTCGGGCGAGAAAGCAAGAATCCGGCAAAATCCTTTTCAGGGAATCGGCCGTCCTCTACCATCGTCCTGGAAAACCTGGAGCCGGAAAATGTGGGCCGGTTGCTGGCCTTTTACGAAGCCAGGACCATTTACGAGGCCTTTATCTGGGGGATCAATCCCTTTGACCAGTTCGGCGTCGAACTGGGCAAGGTGACCGCCGGCACGATTCGCAGCGAGATGGCGGCCTGCAACGAAAATTCGGACTATGACTTTAACGCGGTCGATTCCATCAACCGCAAATATCTCCAGATGCTGTTCAGCGGTAAGCTTCCCGGATGACGGAGGTCAGAGGTCGGAAGACAGAGGTCAGAAGTCAGAAATCAGATGTCGGAGGTCAGCGGATGGGGTGATGCAGCTGTGAAGGTTAGGTCTGCGTGTGGTACTACTGCCCACATTCATAATTCAAAATGGTTTTCCGACCTCGGTCCTCCGTCTTCAGTCTTCTGTCATCAGTCCTCTGGATTTTAAGCGGCAAACCGGTAAAGCACCGCTCCCCAGGTAACCCCGGCGCCAAGCCCTAGAAACATGACCGTGCTGCCGGCACCCACGAGGCCCTTTTCGATGGCCTCATCCAGTGCCAGGGGAATGCTGGCCGCCGTGGTGTTTCCGTATCGCTGGATGTTGTTGTAGACTTTGGATTCCGGAAGATCCAGGGCCCTGGCGAACGCCTGGTTGATCCCCACCTCCGGAAGCCGCCGAACGGCATTTTTGAAGATACTCCTGCCGTCCATGGTGGGAAAGTGTTTTCCCTCCTGAAGCATCTTTTCATCCAGTCGGGGGTTTTCACGGGAAGCCGGCGCGAAGGTCATCAGGCTTTCGGCCAGGGAACCGTCGGCATGAAGGCATGAGGCGAGAACACCGGCCTTGACATCCGTTTCCATACGTTCCAAGCAGACCGCAGCCGCACCGTCTCCAAATATCACGGCCACATCCCGGCCCTTGGTTGAAATATCCAGACCGGTGCTGTGAACCTCGGCACCCACCAGAAGCACACGCTTGGCCAGGCTGCTGCGAATGTAGGCATCGGCGGTGGCCATGCCATACAGGAAACCGGTGCACTGCTGACGAATGTCCAGCGCCGGTGTGGACGTGAGGCCAAGCTTGTGGGCCAGAAGGCAGCCGGAACCCGGGAAAAAAAGGTCCGGACTTAAAGTGGCAAAAATGATCAGATCAATCTCTTCAGGCTCCCAACCGGCACGGCCCATGGTGATTTTTGAGGCTTCAAATCCCAAATCGGAGACACCGACCCCACCCTCTTCGGGGATCCAGTACCGCTGTTCAATGCCTGTGCGCTGAAGGATCCATTCGTTGGTGGTGTCCATCCATTGGGCTAAATCTTCATTGGTGACAAGGCGGGATGGCAAATAACGGCCGGTTCCTTTAATGACGGTTTTTTTCATGGTTGTTCTCTCCTTGGTGCAAACCTCTCCAGTTTTTCGGCTGCCACTATTTCTGCTCAATGTGTCGGAAAAATATACCTCTGGTTTGAAAAATGATCAAGGAATTTATCCGGTTATATGCCATCGATCCTATTTTATCGACCCTTTTGGACCCGATCAGAGAAACGGACAAATCCACAATCCCGGATATGGGGCCAACAGTTCCTGAAATATCAGAAAACAGATAAAATCCTTAAGTTTGGTGGACATTCGTCGATATCTTAACTGAAACAGACAAATCACGACGCTACCGTGCGAGAATCCAGATAAACAACCACGGGTAAAGGTGTGGCAGAAATCGATCATCAGGAAAAAAGCAGCGACGAGAACGACACGGGTGCCGATGTTCCCGATTCCATAATTGCAGAAGCTTCCCCGTATGACGGTACCGGCGATGAAATCCTTGACGAGGACCAGCAAAAAGCATTCCAGAGCATCATGGCCCAAGTTGAAGGCAGCAACACTGAGAAAACTGCGTCGGATCCTTTAAAATCAGCGTCAACAGATCCGAAACCGGGGGAAACGTCTGAGGATCAATCGGAAATAGCAGCCGGGCTGACAATTAATGAAGCAGATGAGGACACACAGGATATTTCCGACGATATCGGCGACATCCTGAAAGAGATTACCGACAGCGACGATGAATCTCTTTTGCCCGAAACCACTGCCGATGAACCGGTTACGGCGCCGGTCAGCGATGATGCGCTCGAAAAAACCGTCGTTGACGATGATATCGTTGCACAAAACAAAGAAAATGCCGGCCCTGCGCAGGAAGACATAATCCAAGCCTCACCACCGGCCGGTAATAAAGCGAAACACTCCGAGCCGGAAGAAAAGCTCCCAGAAAAAGATCAGCCAGACCATAAGCATGCCGATAAAAAGCCGATACCAGTCAGCCTGAAAACCGCGCAAAAGGCCAAACCATTGCGTGAAGCCCCGAAATCGACCGGAGGCAGGAAAAAGAAGGCCATCCTGATATCCGCGGTCGTCATGCTTTTTCTGGCTCTGGCATGCTATTTTTATTGGGCACCAGAAGGCGCCGTCGATTCAAAGGCGCCTTCTGGTGCCGCAAAAACAAACTCTACGGGGGATATCGTAGAAACGGCTCCGGCCTCCCAGCCGCAGGAACCGGTGGCTGTCGCTTATGGCCCTTCCGATGAATCACGGCTGAAAATGGCTGCTGAAAAACTGGACCGGCTTCGAAACGAACTGATCGAAAAAAAAGCGGCGATCGAGGAACTGCGATTCTATTACCAGGCGGGAATC
Organism: Desulfosarcina sp.; assembly: GCA_014237405.1. GTDB lineage: Bacteria > Desulfobacterota > Desulfobacteria > Desulfobacterales > Desulfosarcinaceae > Desulfosarcina. Next base: position 24,859 of record JABZFO010000186.1, read on the forward strand.
GATGCGGAAATCCGAGATATCGTTAAAACGGTTCGGGAAACAGGCAAAGGCGCAATCACATTTAAATCCGCGATGGCGAATCCGCGTATCAGTCTGGGGCTCGCGGCGATTCAACGGCGCGATACCTATACTAAAAAGCTGGAAGCCCCGGTGAATACCCTTTTCTGGAACAGCGAAGCGCTGCTATTTTTCTTCCGTAAGGCCGGTTTGCTGGCCCTGATGGCCGTCAAGACCAGTGATATCGACATCGATGGCTTCATTAAACAGACAGATGAAATACTGGAAGTCAATCGCAGCGCTCTGGCGCAATTGAACATCGATGCGGTTCCGGCATCACCGCTGGCCCTGGAACCCATCTGGCAGGATATCGAAAAGCGCCTGGTAACGACACCGGTCAAACGCGAAAAAAACAATACTGCCACAAAGACAGACAACGCGGCCATCTGGAAAAATATCTGCGAGGGTGATTTTACCCGGAAACACAGGTTGACCGCGTTGTCACCGGAGGCTGCCCGCTGTCTGGCCACATGGAAAGGCAAGGATTTGTTCCTCAATGAGTTGACCGACATGTCTCCTGAAGCGGCCCGTCAGATGGCTGCCTGGGAAGGGGATTGGCTGGGGTTGAACGGGCTCAAGGACCTCCCTCCTGAAGCGGCCATGCACCTGTCTCGATGGAAGGGGAAAGGGCTTTCACTGAACGGCCTCTCCCGTCTCTCGCCCCGGGTTGTGGCCATATTGTCCGAATGGCAGGGGGATCAGATCGAACTGGTCAATGTGAAGCACATCGCCCACTGGAAAAATCCCAAGACCCGGCTGTTTCTTTCCGAGGCCCTGAGTGAAACTCCGCAAGGAAATAAACCGTGAAACCATCGAAGATCACGCATCGATCACTGATGTTAGTCATTGTTCTGGTGTTGATGGCACTACCCTCCACCGTGACGGGCAATGCCAAAGGAGAACGGTTGCGTCAGACCATGGCGGACATCTCTTTGCTCAACAGCCAGATGGCCCAGCGAAAAACGGATGCTGCCGGAATCCGGGATTCACTGTCGACACGGCTGGAAGAGATCAAGACCGAAGCGTTACGCGAATTGCGGGAAAAGGGAATCAGAACCGAAGCAGATGCCTTAGGGAACCCGAGGCTTTTATACGATTTGAAGCTGATGGCCGAAATCCAGGCCTACATCGATCGATACACGGAAAAGATGGGCTACTACCGTGTGGCATGCGACCGCCTCAGCTATCTATATCAGCAGGCAGACGATGACCTGAAAATTGTAAGCACCCTTTCCGGCATGAAAATCGGCGAACTCATTTCACAGGCTGAAAAAATCCTCGAGGCCTATCTTCCCGACGCTCAGACCATCGCCATCCAGCCCGACACACTGACCATTGAACCCCCGGAAAAAATCTGGAAAACTTTCAGCAAAGGCAGATAATCGACATCATCTGATCCCGGTTATCCGATGGACGGCATCAAGGCCCATCGGATAACCGGGTTTTTTACTTCCGAAACGCGGTCAAGGCAGAGAATGCCGCTGTTTTGCAGTTTAAAAACCGTCTGGTTCGGATTGCCGCATACCAGCAGGCCGATCAGCCGTTCTAAAAACGGCAGATGCCCAACCAGCATGATGTCATCATCCAAACTGCGACGGTCCGCAAAAGCGCTGATATCATCCAGGGGATTCATCCCGTCGCACGGTGCACTCCCATCTGTCGGTGACAGCCGCATGGTGATTATTTCAGCCGTTTCCCGAGCCCGTTTTTTCCCGCTGTGAAGGATGCGCGACACGCGCACCTGATACCCGCTCGCCACCTCGGCAATTCGCTCGGTCTCCATCTTTCCTTCTGCGGAAAGTCCTTTTTCAGGATCTTCGGCTTTCGGCAGGCTCTTTCCATGCTGAACCAAATATAACGCCATGATGCCACCTCAACTTTTTTTTCCCCGCGGCCCTTGTATTCGATGCCTATGGTTAAATTCACTTTCAGCTGAAACCGTGCGCTTAATCATCAGGCTCATCAATTTATCTTGAAGCACCTCATAGGAATAGAATTTTTCGCCGAGCGCATAGTTGGCCTCTACCATTCTTTCCCGAATCTGTGCGTCCTGGAGCAATGCCCGGGTCTGATCGGCCGCTTCATCGGTCACATATCCGTCGATTTCAACGGCTGTAAATCCTTTGGGTTTGATGTCGAAGGTATAGATCGAATAGCAATTGACCATGATCGGTTTGCGATAATAAACCGCTTCTAAAAAGGCGTTACCGAACCCTTCGATGGTGGAGGGATAAGTGATGAAATCGGCGTGGTGATAGATGTCGTAGAGGGTGTAGATTTTACGCCCGTCCGGCGTCGTTCCACGGCGGTCGTTGATGATGTCCGAGACGAAAAGGGTGTTGACCTGCATGCGCCGGGAGTAGTCGATGATGCGCTGTTCGTAGTCGTGCCCCTCGTCTCCGGAGGCATGGGAGATGACCAGACGGGCTTTTATTCCCAGCCGACTGACCAATTCGATGGCATTTTCGATTCCCTTTCGTTTGACCACCCGGGTGGGCTGGAGAATCAATTTTTCATCCGGATCGAGCCCCAGGGCAGCACGGACATCACCGGCATAAGCATCCGGTGGGGGTGGCGGGTTTTTGAAATCCATCACATTGGGAACAGTGGTGGCAGAAATCCCGGTCCTGAGACTGAGCTGATTGTCGGCCGATGAACTGATGACAACATGACGGATGGTCGGCAGATGCGGGGGGAAGGCCATGTTGAGATAATCCCACACCGCATTGGTTTTGAACTGTTGCCGCTCCCAGAAAAAATCGTGGTGGTGCGCGATGGTCTGCAAGCCGGTTTCCGCGATGACTTGGGTGATGGCCAGGCCGAGGGGGATGTTGAGGGGGATGGTCACTGCGTTTTCGAGAACGAGAAGGTCGATGTTGAATTTTTCAATGAAATCGTATAGCTTATCCTTCAGATGCTCCTTGATTTCATGAATTGTATTGGTCAGCCTGCGCTCCCGCACACTGTTGACGCGAGAACCAAACGCGGTGTTAAAGATCGACCGGATTTCCGTGTCCATGAAGTGGGCTTTGGGAACCGGGAAAGCGTGTGCCGGGTCCCGGTCCAGTTCTCCGGCGAAGTAGAAGCACTCAAGCCCCTCTTTTTCGAATACCCGGGCCCATTTTTCCGTTTCCAGGGACACACCGTCGGTTCCTGCGAATCGGGTGGAGATGAATCCAATGTTATGAACCTTATCAAAAGGGATATACATTTCAACACCTGTACGTATGGAAAAAAAGCGGACATTTCAGGGCAAACGGTCAGTTAAAACAATGTTTTTTTAAAAAACATCAAAAGACCGACGATGTCAACGGCATAATTCAGAACCTATGCGTGGTTCCCGCCTTCTTCCAGGATAAACGGAATGAAATCGATTGTAAAGATTGCCACCGGCAGTTGACAAACCGCTTTTATTTCTAAAGAATAGCGGTACACTCCGATTGTTATGAAACCGTAAGCAGTCAAACATCGTGTCACTCCCGCATACAGCCTGTCCTCGCGAAGGCGGGGGGCAGGAGTCCGGAACCGACTGAAAACACTGGATAGCGCTGATGCTTCACTACGTGTTCTGCCCGCGCGGGAATGACAATGAATAATAATTTCCGGCTTACACGAATTCATCAATCTTAACACACGGCTTTGGATCCTTTGTTCGTTGTGGAGGCATCATGAAGATCGCCTTTGTCCACTACCACCTTAAAACGGGAGGCGTTACCACTGTTTTAAAGGGGCAGATCGCAGCCATCCAAGGGATGTGCGATGTCCTCGTTCGGCACCGGCGATGGCTGCCGACAAGGTGCTCAAGGCGCTGTCGGATGCTTGGCCGGGCGGATGCGACGTACTGCATATCCACAACCCGACGTTGGCCAAAAATCGGCAATTCCTCCAGATCATTAAACGGCTGCAGCAGTCCGGGGCCAACCTTTTTCTGCAAATTCACGATTTCGCCGAAGACGGCCGGCCCGGTGCCTATTTTAAGGAGGACTATCCAGCGGATTGCCATTACGGCGTCATCAACGGCCGGGATTTCAGAATTCTTGTGGAAGCCGGGCTCGACGTTTCCGGCCTCCACCATATTCCCAATGCCGTCCATTTTCTGCCTGTCGATGGTCGTCAGCGTCCAAAACCGCTGGTCATATACCCGGTGCGCGCCATTCGACGCAAGAACCTGGGCGAGGTCATTTTGTTGTCCATGTTTTTAAAGAACGATCGACGAATTGCCATCACCCAGCCGCCGAACAGTACTCCTGACATGGCCAGCTACATCGACTGGAAAGCGTATGTGAAGAAAAACCGCCTACATGTGGATTTTGACGCCGGGCAAAACGTCGAGTTCTCATTATTAGTGGGTGTTTCGGAATCGATGGTTACCACGAGCATTACCGAAGGGTTCGGGTTTTCCTTTCTCGAGCCGTGGACAGCCGGCAAGCTGCTGTGGGGACGACGACTCGATGATATCTGCGAGGATTTCGATGGCAAAGGGATCTGTCTAAACTCCCTTTACAACCGTATCGATGTCCCCTTGAACTGGATGGACACGGATGCCTTTGCCCGTAGTTGGCGCACTGCCGTTTTCAGTGCTGCGGATGCATACGATTACAACGTGACGCCGGATGTCGTGGATTGTTTCGTTGCCCGTTTAACCCACGGAGCAAGCGTGGATTTTGGTCTCCTGAGCGAACGTTTTCAAAGGCAAATCCTCTCACACCTGTTGTCAGAACCGACGGCCAAAGCGGATCTGGCTGCTCTGAATCCCTGGCTGTCACAACCCGGGGTGGTGCCGAACGCATCGGCGATGATCGAAAACAACCGCAGGGCCGTTACCCGACACTACAATCCGGAACGGTATGGGCAGCAGCTTTTGAAAATATATAGGCAGGTCGTCCACCATCCGGTTCGCCATCGGATTGACAAACGGGTGCTGCTGGACGCGTTTTTCGACCTCGACCGCTTCCCGCTGCTCAAATGGGGCGCATATGACGGGTAGAGACGCCATATTCGAGCGGTACATCCGCCCCCTTGACCCGATCCCCACCGGGGTTGTCCCGGACCTATCGAAAATGCAGCGGTTTTCGGCCATGCTCTTTGACGTCTACGGCACCCTGCTGATCAGCGGGGCAGGAGGTATCGGATACAAACAGGCGCCAACGGAAAGTGTGGACGAAGTGAGGAATCTGTTGAGGCGTTACGGCATTAACCGTTCGCCTGGCAGTTTTGCAGATGCCCTGAATCGGGTTATTGGGCGAGCCCATGAAATCTCCCACAAGCAGGGAATCGATTACCCCGAGGTGGATATCGTCCGGATCTGGCAGCAGGTACTTGGTTCAGATGACATGCCCTTGGTGAAAGATTTCGCCCTGGAGTACGAACTGATTGTAAACCCAGTCTATCCCATGCCCGGTCTTGAGGATCTGCTGTTGGCATGCAGCACCCGGAACATACCGATGGGAATCATCTCCAACGCTCAGTTTTACACCGTTTATGTGCTTGAGCAGTTTTTCGGGGCGACCCTTGAGGAGAGGGGACTTGATCAGCGGTTGCTCTTTTTCTCCTGGCGAGAGGGACATGCGAAACCATCGACCTTCATGTTCAACCGGGCAAAAGCGATCCTCGTCGGCATGGGCATTCCTGCTGCGTCTGTCCTGTATGTGGGAAACGACATGCGAAACGACATGCTGTCGGCCAAGGCTGTCGGGTTCAAGACCGCCCTTTTTGCCGGGGACCGGCGATCGTTGCGGCAAAGAGAAGCCGATGACCGGTGCAGGGATCTGTCGCCGGATCTGACTGTCACCGATCTTCGGCAATTGATCGCCGCAACCGTTAATTCTTAATCGAGAGGTTGTTATGAAAAAATATCTCGACGTGCTGCCGACGTTCGTGGACAAGATCCGCAAGATTCGTGAGATTATTATCAGCAATATCGTACTCATCGGGCAGATTTCAGCACCGACCTTCCACGGGCGGCGGCGGGCGGAGTGCCTGGTGGAGCGTTTTTCAGAAGCTCAGATGGATGAATGCGTCATCGATGATTTCGGTAACCCCATCGGGATAATCCATGGATCGTCGACAGAAAAACAGTCCATTTTTGTCGTCGCCCATCTCGACACCTTTTCAAAGATAGAAACCGACCAGCATTACGAGGTGACGGATAAAATCATCAGCGGCGTCAGTGTTTCGGATAACTCGGCTGCCGTGGGCATCCTGGCCTCCCTGCCGGAAATTTTCAGGCGGCTGGGGCTGGCGTTTGAATCGGACATTGTTCTGGTTGCCCCCGATCAATGCCTGGGACGGGGAAACCTGAAGGGCATCCGCCAACTGCTCAAGGCCTGGCCGACACCCATCCGGGGCGCCATCTGCCTGGAAAGCGTGGATCTCGGCCGGCTCAATTACTATTCCGACAGCATGATCCGGGGCGAGATCAATTGCACCGTCACCGCTGCCCCAGAAACCCCGGACCCAGATCGTCATCGGAAAAGTCACAGGTGGGTTCAACCATGGGAACATCGCATATAACGCAAAGATCGGTTTCGAAATTCGGAGCGATTCCGATGGCATGGTCAAAGAACTCTACAGAGACATCAGGGATATCGTCGATGGAATCAACAAGACTTTCGCCGTTAAGCTGAAGCTCAACCGCATCAGCAATCTGAACGCCACGCATCTGCGGTACAACCACCCGATGGTTAAATGTGCCTCCCGAATTTTGAATCGGTTGGGTGTGGAAGCCGTGAGTGAACCTAGTGAAACGGCCTTGTCGATCTTTTTGCATCGGAAGATCCCGGCAGTCACTATAGGATTGACCCGTGGAGACAATTTTCACCAGGATGGCGCCAGGATCGAAATCGAACCGATGTTCAAAGGCATATCCCAGATTCCGGCACTACTCATGGCCATGGACAATGGGGTGTGTGATGAATAAAAAATGGATCGAATCGAACACCTTTCACCATTCCGAATTCAATGACCTCGATGGTCTGGTTAAAGCAAAACAGCGGAAAAAACTTTCCATTTCCCTGTGTTTCCCCACGCTGAACGAGGAAAAGACCATTGCCAAAGAGATCATCATCATGAAATCTGAACTCATGACCCGTCACCCGCTATTGGACGAGATTGTGGTCATCGATTCCGGCTCGACGGACAAGACCCGTCAGATCGCCCGATCCTACAATGTGAAGGTTTACGAGGCCGATGACATCCTGCCGCATCTGGAGAAATTCAAGGGAAAAGGGGAAAACCTGTGGAAGGCGCTCTATGTGACCCGGGGAGATATCATTATTTATATTGACGCGGACATTAAGAACATTCACCATCGCTTTGCATACGGGCTGTTGGGACCCCTGCTGGTTTCGGATCATATCCGGTTTACCAAGGCGTTCTACGACCGGCCTATCGCCGTAGGGAAAAACAAGTGGCGTCCCACCGGCGGCGGTCGGGTGACGGAACTGGTGACCCGACCGTTTTTTTCGATGTTCATGCCGGATATGACCCAATTCCTGCAGCCGCTTTCCGGTGAGTATGCGGGGTTTCGCAGCATCTTCGAAACCATCCCCTTTCAAATCGGCTACGGCGTGGAAACCGGCATGCTGATCGACATCCATGAAAAATGGGGCATCGATGTCATGGCCCAGGTCGACCTGGACCGGCGGGTGCACAAGAACCAGGATACGAAGGCGCTGGGGCGTATGGCCTTCGTAATCATCAAGACCTTCTTGGACCGTGCCCAGAAGCTGAAACGGGTGGAGATCAAACAAGATCTTGTCGATGAGATGATCCAGTACCGCCTGGTCCGGGGCACGCTTCAACCTGAAATCCATGTGATCGAGCAGCATGAGCGGCCGCCAATTATCCAGATCCCTGACTATCAGGAGAAATTCTCATCGATGGAGCGAAAATAGTTTAGGGCCTCGGAAAAAATAAAATACACAGAAATGACGCAAGGATTTTTGTTCGTGTTAAAGGCGCGTCTAAGGGCGCAACCTTGTTGGTTGTAACCTTAGATGCAACGCAGAACACGGGCAAAAAGACAAGTAAGATCGTGGATTTTATTTTTGCCGCGGCCCTTATTTTCAAACACACACAATTGATATGTGTGCTTCATGATAGGAGCGGATAGGTATGGGCGAAAAAAAAATACCCGGATATGTCAAATCTGAAAATGTGATCTGGTTTGTGGTGGCGTCTCTTCTGATCGGATTTGTGGCGGGCGTGGCCTTCGGCATTTACAAAAGCGGATCCATCGCAGATCCCCATCAATCGGCACCGCCGGCCGTCATTGATGAAGAGCGGCAACAAGAGATCGAAGCGTTGAAGGCGCAGACCGAGCAAAACCCCCAGGATGTCGCTTCATGGATTCAGCTGGGCCACCTATACTTTGGCGCCAACCGACCGAACGATGCCATAGAGGCCTATGGAAAGGCGCTGGCCATCGAACCTGAAAACGCCAATGTCTGGACGGATCTGGGCATCATGTACCGAAGAAGCGGCAGCCCGGAAAAAGCGGTGGAGGCCTTTGACCGGGCCATGAAGATTGATGCCACCCATGAGATTTCGCGTTTCAACAAGGGGATCGTCCTTTTCCATGACCTCAAGGATGAGACGGGCGCCCTGGCGGCCTGGGAATCGCTGCTGGCCATCAACCCGAATGCGAAGTCGCCCGGCGGCCAGACGGTGAGAGAACTGGTCGACCACATCAAAGAAAATCACCAGGACAGAAAATGAACAAAGCGGTCTGCAACCGATCCACACTGATCAGAAAGGGCAGGGTGTTTGATTTCTACGCTGAGAATATCACCCTGCCCAACGGCGTTACCATGGATATGGAGATCATCCGGCATCCCGGTGCGGCTGCCATTGTGCCGTTAATGGATGACCATACTGTTTTACTCCTCAAACAGTACCGTCATGCGGTGGATGGCTTTATCTGGGAAATTCCGGCAGGCACGCTGGATCCGGGGGAAGATGCCCGCCGGTGTGCCGAACGCGAATTGACTGAGGAAACCGGGTACGCGGCCCGGCATTTTGAAAAGCTGGCCGAAATCACCCCTCTTCCGGCTTACTCAGACGAACGCATTCACCTGTTTTTGGCCACAGGTCTCACCAAGGCGGCACAGAATCTGGATGAAGACGAACTGCTCTTTGTTCATCGAGTAGACTTGAACCAGGCCATTGAAATGGTCGCTGAGGGGGATATCCAGGACGCCAAAACTATTGCCGGTCTGCAACTGGCTGCAGGCCTTAAGGGCCTCGGAAATAATTAAATCCACGATCTTACTTGTCTTTTTGCCCGTGTTCTGCGTTGCGTCGATGGCCACATACAACCAGTATGAAACCATCGACGCGCCTTGCCTGATCTTATAAAACGCCTGTGGCAAGGATGCCGCCGGCATGCCACACCGCTCCGCCCATCAGCGCCCCGAGCACCCTCCCGATGCCTGCTGCGGCAAAAAAACCGGACATCATGGTCGCCCGGAAACCCGGCAGCATTTCGGTGCACAGGGAGAGGCTGGTGACTATGGTGAATTCGAAGGTGAAGAAAAGAATGGCCAGGCCGGTCATTGCCGTCGTCAGTGACATATCCAGAAAAGGCAGTGCGAAATAGCTCAGTATTGACAGGATTAAACCGGTGATCACCGCGCGCTTCAAACCAAAGCGGTCAGAAATCGCGGCGGTGAGACCCTCCCCCACCAGTTCCGCCACGCCGATAAGGCTGGTTCCCAACCCCAGTGCCACGATGCCGAGGCCGAAACCTTTTTCCAGCCACGCCCCGTAAACCACGAATAGATTGTCGTTGGCCGCACTGATAAAAAACGCGTAACCCAGTGCACCCAATGCGGGTTTGTTGGAAATCAGGCGCGAATAGGCGCCAAGGTATTCAGACGGTGATGCTTTTGGATGGGCGATATCAGGCTCTTTGGGAATGATGAAAAACAGGACGATGGCACCGATGCATCCCAATCCGCCCATGACCAGAAATGGCGATCGCCATCCATACCTGTCAATGAGAATGGCCACCAGGGGGATGCCGATCAGCGTGCTGGCCGACCATGATGTCTCCAGAAGGCCGATCACCAAAGCCCGCCGGTTATACGGCACCCGGTTGGAGGCCCAGGCCTGCATTGCCGGATCGTAAATGCTTTTTCCCAGTCCGGCCAAAAACAGGGCCACCAGGACGACTGCATAAATGGGGAAAAATGCGGCGGCCAGCATACCGATTCCCGCCATGGCCAGCCCGGCGATCATCATTTTGCGGTAACCCAGCCGGTCGGACAGGGGACCGATAAGGGCGCCAAGCAGGGAGGTCACCTGATTGATGGCGATCAGGGAGGTGATGGACGACAGGGAGACGCCAAGCCCGCGGCTCAGAACCGGTGCAAAGGGGTAGACAAAGCGCCTGGCGGTATTAAGCACCAGCCGGAAAAAGGTGGTGCCGGCAATGGGCAGAAAGATGTGTGGTGGCTGACTATTGGACATAAAAAAGGGTTTATTGAGTTTATTGGGTTGTTGGGTTTATTGGATTCTTGCGCCCTTCCAACGGAAAATTCATCGGAAATGATCTACTCATTTCAGCCCCATTATTTTTCGTGCACTGTCAATGCGGCTTTTCACCTGTTCCTGATCCCGTATTTTGGACAGGTTGGTGAGCAGGCCCGACGCTTCGGTGGGGGACTCTTTCCGACTGTCCAGCAAGAGGCGGTACCAGTAGGGAATGTCCGCACCGTAACGTATCATCCATTTGTGCCAGATGTCGGGTCAGTTCATGATCGAGCTTGCGCTTGGTGATGTTGTAGCGAACGATGGGTTTGATCCACAGCCTGGCGATGACATATCCCAGTAGACCGGCGACGAAACTGGCGGCGGCGGCAATGAGCAATGATGAATCCATTGACTTCCTTAACCGGTGTGCCGGGAGCGATACCGGTGATACTCGACCATGCGCGCCACCGCCTTTACCGCCCGTTCCGGCGTTTCGTAGAACACGCCCTTCAGATCGTGGCCTTTCACCCGATAGACCGTGGTATCTTTCTCATCGGTGAGCAGGCTGACCCCAAAGACCGGTTTGCCGTGTTTTTCCATCAGGCGGACAATGTGTTCAATGTAGGCGTTTTCGAAATCGGAAAAGGTCTTTACGGCGTCATCCAGAAATTCCCGCGTATATGACGGATCCGCGTTTTCAACCGAGTCTGCCAGACGCTTGAGAAAAATTCGGCGACCGAGAATCCCAAGATTGATCACCGCATCGCAGCCGTTCCATTGAAGCAGCGTCTCCATGACTGTCAAGGGAATTGATGGGTCGTTTTCCCCCACCAGATCGATGGGGTTGGACCGGCTCCAATAGGGCGGCAGAATCTGGTCGATGCGGGCAACCAACTCTGGAGAGAGCTCCGGCACATCCAGGCCGAACTGGTTGCATAGATCGGCGGTGACCACGCCCCATCCGCCACCTAATGTCATGATGGCAATGCGGTTTCCTTTGGGAAGGGGCAGGGAGGAGAAGGCGGCGGACAGGTCCAGCAGTTCCATGGGCTGATCCACCTTGACAATGCCCGCCTGCCGGCAGACCGCGTCGAACAGCCGGGTGTCGGATGCCATGGCTCCCGTATGGCTTAAGGCCGCCCGGTTTCCCGCCTGGGTCTGGCCGCCTTTGAGCAGCACGATGGGCTTTTTTCGACTCACCCGGCGGGCGCTTTCGAAAAAGCGTCGGCCCTGCTTGACGCTTTCGATGTAAAGCATGACGGTTCGGGTGAGTTCGTCCACCTCGAAGCCTTCCATGTAGTCCTCGATGGTTGGACGGACTGCTGTTCCCGTACAGAAAAAATTGATATGGGGGTTGCAGATGCCCATGGTGTTGGGTCCGAGGATAAGAATGCCGGCGGCCCGCGCCTCTTCGACCAGCTGCCTTTCCAGCGTTTTGCCGTCGACGCCGGTTTCTCCGAAACCCGATGTGATCAGCACCACGTTTTTAACCCCCTTCGCTTTCAGCTGAGGAATCAGGTCCATGATGCCGGCGACAGGCACGGTCACCACCGCCAGATCTACTTCTCCGGGAATCTCAGCCACCGTTTTAAAGGCTGGTTTTCCGGCGATTACGCCGCCCTTGGGATTGACGGAATAGACCTCGCCCTGGTAGCCGCCGCTGATGGTGTTGCAGACCAGCATATGCCCCCATTTGCCCATTTGGGAAGAAGCGCCGATAAATGCCACCGAACGGGGATAGAACAGTGAGTGGATGGACGGTGGCGGTACCGGGTGGGACTCCGTTGTCACACGATCGGGTCGGGTCAGGGTAATCAGGGCGTCCACGGCTATGAGTTCTCCAGTGGCCGTGGCAATGAGGGGATTGATGTCGATCTCGGCAATCTCCGGAAAATCTGCGGCGATGGCGGACAACCCCATCAATGTCTGCAACAGGGCTTGCCGATCCACCGCATTTTCTCCCCGAAAAGGCCCTATCAGCGACCGGGATCGGATGGATTCGATCATGTCCGCCGCATCTTGACGGGTGAGCGGTGCCAGTCGAAAGACGACGTCAGACAACGCTTCGGTGAAGATGCCGCCTAATCCGAAAAGAACCGCCGGACCAAAATGGGGGTCACGGAAAAGGCCGGCCACGAACTCCCGATTCCCACGAATTTGAGGCTGCACGAGAAGTTGCGCTCCGGGTGCAGCTATAAGAATCGTCTCCGCCACATGCGATACGGCTTTTTCATCCGCCAGATTCAGGTGGACCAGACCGCTTTCGGTTTTGTGCAGCAGGTTTTCGCCAAGCCCCTTCAGCACCACGGGAAAACCCAGATCAGCCGCTGCTGCAACAGCGTCGGCGGCCGTGGAAACAACCGTTTCAGCGACCACCGGCACGCCGTATTGCCCCAATATCGTTTTTGACTCCGCTTCTGTTAAAGCGGTTCTGCCGGATTCGACGGCCTTTTTAATAAACACGTTAAGATTCAATATATTGTCTCCTAAGTACCACCGGTTTAAAGTTCAGTATCCAGAATCCTAAAAAGCAGGCCCATATCTACTCGAGGCAGTTGGACAAGGTCAAGGTTTAGTTGAATCGAAGACAATTGATTGTGGGTCCGTGATGGAAATGAACGGTGAAAAATTGTTTAGGGTCACGGAAATAAAAAATTGACCTGAGATTGCGCCGGATATTGGTTCAGATACAAGGCGCGTCGATGGCTCCATACTTGGTTGTATGGGGCCATCGACGCAACGCCATAGCAGGACCAAGAGACAAGCAAGATGGGGCAATTTATTATTTCCGAGGCCCTCAATACTGTAAGGGCTGGCTGATGGCCACAGGCTGGTCGACGAAAGACTGGTAGCCGAAATCATCGAAATAGATATTCAGGGAGCCGTTCCCGAAAGTGTGGAGACCGAGGGTGGAACCAATGCCCATCAGCGCTGCCTCTGAACTGCGGATGAGGGTGTCCGGTTCATCGATCGAGCTGACGATATCGACGGTTCCGACAGCACCGTTAATTGCGTCCCATTGAATCAACTGGAAATGGTCCTTGTCAACCGTCCAGGGATCACCCTCATCCGGGGGCCAGTTCCATTCCGCCGGATCTATTGGGTTGGGGTGCTTTTCACCATCTAAAGGGTCTGTGTTCGGTGTACCGCATCCGGTTTCGGTACCAAAAAAAGCTTTAATGAAATGATCCTGTGCGCTGAAGCCGGTGAGTGTCGCCAGTTCGGATTTGCCTGGAACTGACAGTCGTTCATTTATCTGGAATACGCCATTGACATTATCCAGAAGCAGGGTGCCCGCGGCATTGGAGGCGTCCCAAGCGCCGCTTTGAAGCACCGGCGGGCCGTAAACGGTTCCCGCGGCGCCGCTGATACTGCCGATAATACGATCGCCAGATTCAATGAAATCGGATCCACCGGTATCAAAGGTGATTGAGGCCGATTCTTTGAAACGTGCCAGAAGAGTCGATTGATCTACGGGATAATCAACCAGGATGCGGATGTTGTCTACATACCAGCCTTCCCAATCGTTATTCTGAGCATCCCGGGTATCGAAGCGGAAGCGGATAATGATAGTCCGGCCGGCATAAGCGGAGAGGTCCACCTGAATATCCTGCCATGATCGCATGTCTGCATCCGGGGAGTTGATGTCCGCAGTGATTTGATAGACCGGCGGCGTATCCCAGGTGGCTCCGTTATCCATTGAAACGTCAACGTATTTATAGTCAGACGTATTCACATATGTGGGGTTGGGCTCGGTTTCATACCAGCTTGAAAAGAGAAGGCGAACATCACTGTAGTCGCACAGGTCCACAGGTGGCGATATGAGCATACCGAAGTTCCTGTTGCCGGTATTATAGGTGCGGGTGGCGTTTAGGCCGTAGTACCACGCATGGCTGCCGTCTGCATATGTCGGAGGATGGGAATCAATATGCCATAGATTATTCCCGCTCACATCCCCAGCGGTGGTCCATCCGTTGGCCCCGTTTTCCACATCTTCATCCAGGACAAGCACATCGTTGATCTGCTTGTAGGCCAGCCACCGTTTATCGGCGCCGTTATTGGTGGCCTGCCATAAAACAATGGCGTGCATGTCGTCTGCCGGAATCAAGTCGTTCTCAATATTGTCAAGAGGTGAAGCAGAAGCGTTCCCTCTCTGAAATGATAAACCATAGGTATTGCCACCCCCGAAAAGACGAAAGCACAGCCCGGCCGAGTAATATTTGGGAATGGGCAAGGGGTCATAGCCATGGATCGGTGGGGACGGTGTTTCTATATACCCGATTTTCACCTGAGTATCGAAATGGTTGGGATTGAATTGTACGGCGCCGGTATTCATCGGGATCAAACTGGCGCTGGGAGTGTCGACACTGGACTGGGTGACTCCAGTGACCCTGAGCACATTGTTTCCACCAAGATCGACTATTTCATGCGCGCCAAGCACAGATTCATTCCACTTGTCCAGATCGTCGAATCTCTCATGAAAAATGACTCGCTGGGGTTCTTTTTCCTCTGGGATTTGGACGCGATACACGATATCGCGGGATGCCATCATATCGCCGCTGCCCACAGAACCGGTGGATGTAATTTTAGCAAATTTTTTCAGCCGGATATCTTCGTTTGCGGTTAAATGAAAATCTGAAAAATAAGATCCATCGGTTCGTTTAATGCCAACAAGGGAATTTGTATTGCGGTTATTTTCTCGGTAGGTATAGGTGTTTCCACTCAATACAAAGGCGCCGTTTCGGTCCGGAAACATATCGCCGGAACCTGGCGACAGGAAAAGCGCACCGCCATTTGAAACGGTCTGGCCGGCGAGGGCCTGGGCGACCGGATAAACCGGTGTTTGCACAGGTACCGTCAGCGATGATGATATGCTAAAGGTGATCTGCTGTCCCACAATTGAAGCCGATGAAAAAGAATAAACGGTGTCATCGATACTCAGGCTGCCGCCTCCGGAAAGAATCGGATAATCAGATGCCAATTGCCCATAAATACGCGTTACCAATGTTGTTGTGTTCGCGGGGTCAACGTCAACGGAAAAGTAATACGGGTTGACAGACAGGGTGAATTCTCCCTGATTGGCCTGCAGTCGGTGGGTAACACCGTGGATGTTGTCCAGCGCCGCATATTTGGCGGTTTCATTTGCTGCATTGAGATATTGGCTGGCTGCGTAGCGCAAACCGGATTCTGCCAGATAATAGGCTTGGGCGGACCTGCCGGCGGCGGTTCGATGCAACTGGGAGGAGCTGATCATCGGCACGATGGCCGCACCCAAGGCTGCAAACACCATGATGGTGATGATAATTCCAATCAGCGCGCTGCCATCATCTTTTTTGCTGAACAGGATTTGCGTTTTCGTAGGAATAACCGATTTTTTTTGATTAAAACGCTGAACCACACATAATAGCGTTGTCAAAATAAAAGCCAATATTATTAACTTCCGGGTGCGTGTGCAGCCAAAGCAAACCGGACTAACCAGCGTTGTTGAAATGAAGCAGGAATATTGATCGCTGGTGGGTGGGGCAACGGGCAGGGTGGCGGCACTGCCTCCATAGTTGTCGTTGTTCCTGAGGTGAACCAGCGTGGTTAAATTCACCGTGCTGCCGGCAATGTCCTTTCGGAACAGATTTAATGAAAATTGAATGGTGGAAAGTTCGCGGATGTCTGTTCCATCCCAATTATTGCCGCCTTGAAAATAATTCAGGGTGAATGAATCAACACTGTCGGTCAGAATGTCACCGTTGTTTTCCAGATAGGTATCTGAAATCGGTTCTGCCGGATCGGCATACAGCCTGATCGTATCATTCACTTTAGCGATGGCCTGATGCTGGCCGGTTGCAGAATAGTAAACGATATAAGGACGTGTATTGTCTCGGTCGCTGATGGCCGTTAACTCTAACAATTCTCGATTGATTCTTGTTGCCGCGAGCTGAATTTTCTGGGACAGGCCCACGTTTTCTTTGACAACGGCATAGCCGCTGATGGCAGACACGATCCCCATTCCGGCGATGGATGCGAGAATTCCGGCAACCACTAACGAAATGATTATTTCTATCAGGGTAAAACCGGCATAACATCTCAATCGGTGCTGTCTTGGAATTGCCGTTGCTGCCGGTTTCATCTGGTTCCTCGGATCATTATCGGGCAAACAGTGACGTCAATGAATGGTCGCCCATGGAAATCGTAACTTTCAATATTTTGCAATCCGTATTGGTTGTGTCGCAGGGAGCTTCTATCTGGTTGTTGTCGAATATGATGTAATCGCTTTCGGTTACCGTATAGGTGCCGTAAAAACCGCTATCCACTCTCGTTTTAAACGTGTTGAGTGGCGAAATGCCGGTGAGAAGCAACTGCTTGTAGCCCGCATTCATGTTTTCAAAGACACCTTGCAGCGCCATCCCTTCCTGTATGGATAAAGTTGGCTCTGCACTTCTTGTTATGCTGGTTCCTATGAACTGCACCAGCATGACCGATAGGATGGCGGCAACGGTCAGCGTGACGATGATTTCGATCAGGGTGAAACCCGACTCTTTTGACAGGGTCAAATTCATGGGACAAATCCCGTGTTTCGGGTAATGGTGATCGTTGTGGTCGATCCACTGTCTGCCGACAGTATCAGTGATAAATCGTTTGCCCGTGGTGTCGTTCCGTCGTTGCCGGAGCAGGGGCGGCCCCGGTCATCAAAGGAAAGGGTTGTCGGCGTCAGCGTCAGCTTATATTTGATAAGGTTGACGGTGTCGGATTCCTCGCCAGGCAGTTTCCGTTTTTTATTAACGGGGTCGCC
This sequence comes from Desulfosarcina sp., assembly GCA_014237405.1. Classification (GTDB taxonomy): domain Bacteria; phylum Desulfobacterota; class Desulfobacteria; order Desulfobacterales; family Desulfosarcinaceae; genus Desulfosarcina. The sequence continues at coordinate 42,173 of JABZFO010000186.1, forward strand.
GTCGACAAAAAGCCAGTAAAACTGTGCGGAGGCATCGCACCGTATTCCCCAACTTCGATCAGAATTCATGGCCCGGGACTGGGCATAGCGGATATGTGACTTGATGACTTCGGTCTGGGCTAGAAGATCGGTCTGGCCAATAGTGCTGCGGCCGATCACAATCACGCTGATGATGCCGATGATGATCAGCACGAGCAGCACTTCCAGAGGAGTGAAGCCGCTGCTCCGATTTGTTTCTCCGCAGTGGACCATGAAAAATCAATACCAGATCTAAGGTCCTAATAAAACCTTAAATACGTGATGTAGGGAAAATTCCATGCTATTCCTGTATTGATTCAACTCATTGAGATTGCTATAGCTTTACCGAATTGGCGAGAATGGGTGTCTGTGGTTTGCGCTATATCATGGTTGGAAAGATTCCTTGAACGACTCAAAATTAAAAAGAGAAAACGACGGTCACGGCCTCTATCTTGACCCGAGATGGGATAGAATGATCTTTTCTATCCTGCTATATCTGGTCACCCTTGCCGTTATATACTGGCCGTCGTTCGCCGGAGGCTGGCACTATGACGATTATTTCAACATTGTTCGAAACAAAAACATTCAGATTCAGTCGCTTGATAGCGAATCGATAATAAATTCATTTTACTCAGAAGATCCGCGGCGGGGAGGACGTATTAAGCGGCCTTTGGCATACTTGAGTTTCGCATTAAACTATTATTTCAGCAAAGATCGCGTCCGGGGTTATCATCTCGTCAATTTTTTCATCCATTTGATATCGTCCTGTTTCCTTTATCTGTTCATAAGAAACACGCTTAACCTGCCGTTGTTGAAACCACGGTATGGCAACCTTTCGCACCCGATTGCGATGTTGTCCACGTTCATTTGGGTCATTCATCCCATTCACGTCACGGCGGTCACCTATATCGTTCAACGAATGGCCTCCATGGCAGGGATGTTCTATCTGATGTCGTTGTATTTTTACAGCTCGGGCAGGATGACCAAAGGGGTCGGGGGGAGATGGTTTTGCCTGGCCTTGTGTGGCCTGGCTGCCCTAGGGGCCATGGCAACAAAAGAAAACAGCGCCATGTTGCCCGTGTCCCTGGCTCTATATGAACTACTCTTGATTCAAGGATGTAATCGTTTCGATTGGAAAAAAACGGCCGCCTTCGGGCTGCCTGCGGTTTTTTTGGTGCTACTGTTGGGGATGCTCTACATTGGCCCTGATGCCTTCCTCGACGGATATGACAACCGACCCTTTACCCCTTTTCAGCGGGTGATGACCGAACAGCGGGTGGTCCTTTATTATCTAAGTTTGCTGTTTTATCCCATTTCGTCAAGGCTGACCCTGCTTCATGATATCGACCTATCCACAACCCTCTGGGTGCCGTGGACCACCCTGCCTTCATTTATACTGGTCTCTGCGTTGTTTCTTTTTTCGCTGTTGGTCCTGTCCAGAAAGGATCCACTGATTGCCTTCATCATCCTTTTCTTTTTTATCAATCATGCCATCGAAGGATCCTTCGTGTGTCTCGAACTGATTTTCGAACATCGCAACTACATCCCTTCGATGCTGCTGTTCATCATACCGTCCATCGTTCTGGTCAGGGCGCTGGAATACTTTTCATACAGCCGGAAGTTTCAAGTTTTCATTATTTTCTGCACAGCGCTGACCCTTTCGGCCGTCGGTCACACGACCCACGCTTACAACACGATTTTTGGGAATGATCTGATGCTTTGGGCAGACAATCGAAAAAAATCAGCCAGTTTGAGCATTGTGCATAACAATTACGGGAATCGGTTGTGGGAGGAGGGGCAGTTCGAACCCGCCTATGACGTTTTTCTGAAGGCAAAACAACTGGACCGATATCAGAACCTGATCCAACGTGGACTCGTCCTCTACAATATCGGGCTCTATCATTCCCTTCGCCAAAACGACCCGAAAACGGCACTGTACTATCTAAACGCAGCCAGGGAAATCTCTCCGGGCTATTGGGAAATCTGGTACGAAACCGCCAGGGCCCATTGTCAGATGGGGCAATATGCCCAAGCGGAATCCGTGTTGACTGCCGGGCTTAAGTTTTGGCCGTCAGATCCTGCCCTTTTAAATGGCATGGCCATCGTCGCCGTAAGAAAAGACGAACTGCACAACGCATTCACGTACATCAGGAAGGCCCGCCGTATTGACCCTCAACTTCCGTCGGCCATGGCGGTGGAGGCTGAACTGTACCGTCGGAAAGGCCTGTTGAAAAAAGCAATCAATTCATGGTCAGAATACCGGAATTATCACCCCACGGACGTTCGTGCCGATTTGGCCTTGCTTGAACTCTTTCATGACAGTCACCAGCACGGTAAACTTGCCGGCGTATTAGGGCGCCTCATGACCCACAGGGGGAAAAATTCCTGGGAAAATTTGATCATGGAGGCCGCACATCCTGGAAATTTCAAGGCTTATGTTCCTGCGCCGGACAAATTGATCCCCATTATAAAGATGGTCCTCGAGGTGGAAACACTGAAAGCGGAAGCAGCGATGGGAGAGAATCAGGGGGAACCGGGGCGGGGGATGGTGCGCACTTTGGTTTGTCCAGTTAAGGCCCCTGTGGTTCCAGTGACCGTCAGTGTGATGTTGTTGCCGGCTTGGGTGGTGTTGAGTGAAAAGTCGCCGAGGTCTGTCCCGATGTTAGTATCGTTGTAGATGATCTGCCCGGTCGTATCACCTGAAAGCAGCCTTTTTGCAAAGTACTGGTTAACTCGTCCTATGCCCTCGCCGAGTGCGGCTTCCAGTGCCTTCGTTTTGGCTTCCTCCTGAAGATCGAAATATTTAGGTATTGCAACGGCTGCCAAAATTCCTAATATGACAAGTACGGCTATAATTTCAACGAGGGTAAAACCCTTCTGGTTGTCGACAATCTTTTTCATCTTGCGGTCGTCAGTCATAAAACCTCATTTCAGCATGGGAGAAATAGTAAATTATCTAACGAGATAAGCAGCACATATGGTGCCAACATAAACAAAATGCCTTAATTTGCCTTAACTATAAGAAAAAATAAAAAATCAAACACCTCCAACTTGTTTACGACAATGATAACCCCTTAGATCATTTTGTTAAAAAAGACAAGCCCTACAAATTTTGTAGCCAAAAACTTCAATATTTGATGGTCCTCGCGGCTCTGTTATGGTCTGAATTCGGCGATATTAATCTGGTGTTTTTTTATTCTGTGCCACAAACTTCGTTCCTTGATACCAAGAATGGATGCTGCTTTGACTTGAACACCACCGGATTGTCGAAGGGCTTCAACGATGATTCTCCGTTCAAAATTTTTAATGCGCAGATCTAAGTCAGAATCATTACCGTTTAATACTCCCAACGATTCTTTCTGATGGATGCTTGAGCCATTTATTTCTTCATTTCGATTTACTGAAACCGGCAGGTTGGAAGGTAGAATTTCTTCCTCAGCAAGAACGGCTGCCGATTCCAATGCATTTTTCAACTCCCTCACATTTCCAGGCCAATCATTGGTCATCAGCAACTGAAGAGTTTCCGATGAAATGTGGCGTTCGTTGCCCATTTCACGCAGAAAATTTTCGGCAAGCAGGGGAATGTCTTCACGTCTGTGTCGCAGTGGCGGCAGAAGGATGGAAAAAACGTTGAGCCGGTAAAACAGATCTTGGCGAAAAAGGCCGACCTCGACCATTTTTTCAAGATTACGATTCGTTGCTGCAATGAAACGGACATTGACTGTTATCAGCTTTATGGCGCCCACTCGCTCGATGGTATTTTCCTCAATGGTTCGAAGTACCTTGGCTTGGGTTACCAGTGGCATGTCGCCGATTTCATCCAAAAAAAGCGTGCCCCCATCGGCCAGTTCGACTTTTCCGGGTTTTTTCGTATTTGCACCGGTAAACGCCCCTTTTTCGTGGCCGAACAATTCGCTTTCCAGCAAACCCTCAGGGATGGCGGCGCAATTGATGGCGACAAAGGGTTTGTTCTGCCGCTTGCTGTGTTGGTGAATACTTCGCGCAATGAGTTCTTTTCCTGTTCCGGTTTCCCCGGCAATCAGGACCGTGGATTCCTTGGGTGCCACTTTAACAATCTGGTTAAAGATCCCGCGCATAACTTTGCTCTGGCCGATGATGTCCGGAAACAGTTGACGGGCTTCAACTTTGCTCAACAGTTCCGTCACCTGGTCGAACACCATGGTGAACTTTCCCATGTCATCTTTGGCAACGGCGGTATCTGTTGAAGGATGGACACTCTTAACAATGCCCAACTCTTTGGTCTTTATCACAAAACGTTTTACCGGATCGATCATGAATTTAACGATGAGAATGCCGCAGATCAATGTGAATGCGATCAGCAGCATCCCCCACTGAACCACCGGCCATTTGGGGTTCATGGATTTGAAAAGATAATACGTGGTCGTATTGTAGGTGACGATGATGGACAAGATGGCAATTCCGGCAAAAATAACCGGGATGATGATATACAGACTGATATTAAAGCGAATATCTTTCATATATACCTCACTTAACCATCTTCACCATGTCCCACATGGGCAGATAGATGGCCAGTGCAAAGAACAGGACCACGGCCGCCAGGCACACCGTCAGTAACGGGCCGATGGAGTCGGATATCCGTTTCATGGCGAATTCGAGTTCTGCATCGTAGTGCGCGGCCGCCTCGTGGAGCATTTCATCGAGATTCCCGGATTCTTCACCGATGGCAACCATATTGATAATAATCGGCGTGAAATACGGTGATGTGGCCAGCGGACCGGCGATTCCGTGACCCTCTTCCAGACGTTCCGTAATGTTCTCGAATGCTTTGGACAATACAGCGTTGTTGATGGTTTCAGACAGAATGGACATGGTCTCCAGCACGGAAATGCCGCTGGCTTGAAGAATGGCGAAAATACTAGCAAACCTGGCCATGGCCGCCTTGCGGACCATCACGCCCACCAGCGGCAGGTGAAGAATCAGCTTGTCGCGCCTGAATTGCCCGATTTCTGTGTTCAGGTAGATTTTAATAATAATACCCACACCCACAGCCATGAGGAACAATGCCGGCCAGTAGGACGCCAGGATGGCGTACAATTTTATGCAGATCACCGTGGGAAGGGGCAATTGGAGCCCCGATTTGAGAAAAATACCGGCGAATTTGGGAATGACCAGGGTTAGCAGAATGATAAAGGCCACCAGCAGAGAGATGATGACGATCGCCGGGTACTGGAGTGCCGAACGGATATCGGAACGAATTTTATGGTCATGGTCCAGGATATAGATCAGGCGGTCCAGGATTTCGGGAAGGGCGCCGCTGGTTTCACCGGCATGGAGCATGCTGCAGTACAAGGGTGAAAAAACGGAAGGGTATTTCCTGAACCCGTCATACAGGCTCCCGCCTTCCCGGATATCCTGGGAGATGGAGACGATAATCCGCTTCAACTTGATGTTTTCGGTCTGATTTTCAAGCACCTGGAGGAGCTTGAGCATGGGGACACCGGCGCGGATCAGTGTCCTGAGCTGTTTAGTGAACAGGATCAACTCCGGCATTTTGACAGGTATGAACTTTTCCTGCAGTTCTGTCAGGAAGAAACCAATCCCCGATTTCGAGGTATCGGTTATTTTTTGTGGGATATAGCCCCGGGCCACGAGGGCACTGGTGGCGCCTTCCGCAGAATCGGCATCAATGGATCCGGATACGGAGCTGCCGTTTTCAGTAATTGCCTGGTAATAGTATTTGGTCATGATAATGCGATTTCAATCGCTGATTATTACACCTTAGGGTCGCGGAAACAAATAAATCCACAAAGATTGCGCCGGATTTGGGGTCGCCTTCAAGGCGCGCCAAATGGAGCGTATTTGTTATACGTGACTTTTGGCGCAACGCTGAAGACGGGCCAAAAGACAAGCAAGACTGTGGATTTATTTATTTCCGAGGCCCTTACATCATCACCGCTGACACGGCTTCGTCGAGCGTCGTTTCTCCATCGAGCACCTTTTGCGTGGCATCATCCTTCAAGGTGCGCAGGTTGCCGGATTCCCTGGCGGCCCGCATAATTTTCTGGGACGATGCCTGCCGAAGGATCATTTCCTGAACCATTTCGTCGATGACCAGTATTTCAAATATTCCGGTCCGTCCCTTGTAGCCCTTGTCCATACAGTTAAAACAGCCTCTTCCATGAACAAAATTGGCGCCCTGTATCTTGTCCAACCCCCAGTAGGAGAGAGCGGCCCGGGGGGGCTTCCAGGGCTTTTTGCAAAATGGGCAGACTTTTCGAACCAAACGCTGGGCAATGGAAACCAACATCACCGAAGAGACAAGAAAAGGCTCGATGCCCATATCAATAAACCGGGTGATGGCTCCTGCCGCATCATTGGTGTGTACCGTACTCAACACCCGGTGGCCGGTGAGTGCACTTTGAACGGCGATACCGGCAGTTTCCGAGTCGCGAATCTCTCCCACCATGATCACATCCGGGTCCTGGCGCATGATGGAACGCAGACCGCTGGCAAAGGTCATCCCCGCCTTGCGGTTGAGCTGGATTTGACGGATCTTGTTGACCCGGTATTCAACGGGGTCCTCAATGGTAATGATATTGATATCCGGCTGGTTGATTTTTTTGAGTATGGAATAGAGGGTCGTACTCTTACCGCTTCCCGTGGGCCCGGTGCTCAAGATCATACCGTAAGGTTTGTTGATGATTGGCTCCAGTTTGCGAATATCCGCTTCGCTCATGCCAAGGTGCTCCAGCGAATAGACACCGCCGCTGGTGTCCAGCAGCCGCAGAACCATGTTCTCCCCGTAGATGGTGGGAATGGTTGACGCCCGGATATTGATCTCCTTGTTGTCCATGCGGATCGTAAAGCGGCCGTCCTGGGGAATCCGAGAAAGGGAAATATCCATGTTGGATAATATTTTAAGTCTTGAAATAATAAGAAGAATCAATGACTTGGGCGGAGCCGGCACCTCATGAAGCTTGCCGTCCACCCGGAAGCGCACCTGGACGAAATCCTTTTCCGGCGAGATGTGGATGTCACTGGCGCCCTCGCGAACGGCCTGGGAAAGGATGGAGTTAACCAGGCGAATGACCGGTGCCTCTTCCGCCATATCGTGAAGGGAGCTGACTTCCACATCCTCTGTAATGGCGGCCGGTTCAGTATCTTCGCTCTCGATCTGCATCTCGCTCATGCCGTCCAGCACCCCGCCAATGGCGGAATAGGTGCCATAAAGGCTGGAAATCATATGGTTGAGTTCCTGATAAGTACAGATTACCGCTTCCACCTCGATATTTGTGTACACTTCAATGGCGTCCAGGGCGTTGATATCCATGGGATCGGTCATGGCGATCTTCAGCAGATGATTGGTCCGATCGATGGGAACCAACTGATATCTCTGGCACATCTCCAGTGGAATGACATTGGACAGGGTAATGTCAATGGGGTAGGCTTCCGGCCTGTACTTTTCGATGGCAAGCTGCTGGGAGACCAGGTTCACGATTTCGGAACTGTTGACAATCCCTTCGCGTACCAGATATTCACCCAGCTTGATATTGCTGCGCTTGTGATCGACAACGGCCTGTTTAAGCTGCTCTTCGGTCAGCAGGCCGCCGTCGATGAGCATTTCGCCGAGTTTCTTCTTTTCTTTCATGTTTTCAATATCCTTTCCCCAGAAAAGGATCGGCAAAAAGAACCATCTCAGCCGGCCAGCCGGATGTGATTTCGGCGGATCCGGAAAGTTCAGCGGGCAATTTCGTCATCATGGTGTTGGCGGCGGAATGGTTGAAAAAATAGCCGAAAACAAAGATCCCGTATCTCAAGCCGGTTTGATGGTCCCAATCTGAAATAATCCGCATCAACGGCCCGTCAGTTTTTTGAGATGTCGAGATGGATTGTCGAAAAGCCGCTTCCAGTGATTTGGCTTCCCCCACTTTGAGCCACCACAACGGGTAAGACCGTTGCACAAAGGACACCGGAATGGTCGGAAAGGCAATGGTATCGCCCACGCGAATGGCATCGGCATGGCCGATGTGGGGATTGGCATCCAGCACCGCCTTGAGGTAGCGGCTTCGAAAATCACCGTAAATGACCTTGACCATTTGGCCCAAGGTGTCGTTTCTCTTCACTGTCAATGCGCCGAGCAGTGAAGGTGGGGCCGGTTTGACACCATCCACTTTCTCCGTTTGTGTGTCTGTGGTGGCCATTTCATAAACCGGATCCATGGTAACCGGCTCAACCGGCTGGTCGGGAAGGACAACAGCCATAACCGGGGAGGGTGATGATGCTTCCTTGACCGTGGTTGAAATGGTTTTATCCAATAGCGGAACCGGATTTGAATTTTGAAAATTTTGCGGATTTTTCTTATGAAAGGCCATTGTTTCTGGTATTGGATCTGGATTTGGTTTAACTACCGGTTTCCCTTTGGGTACAGCCGTTGCCACCGGTGCTTTGTGGCCGATTGAAAGCGAAACCGATGGAAATAAACCAGGGGCCAACAGGTACAGCAGACCGATGGTGGCGAAAACCGCCAGTGCCGAAAAAACCAGTGAGTAAGATTTACGTCCAGTGTGTGAGTGCTGGGCCAGCGAGCGGTCCGTGCAGGACCGAACCAGCCGCCAGCCGACGCGGGTGCGGTTTTGGACAATAAGCGCCAGCATGCACTGGTGGCACAGGTTGATGATCTTTCGGGGGTAGCCGCCCGTTGCACGGTAAATGGCGCGCAGGGCCAGTCCGGTGAACAGCTTCGGCGGGCGGGGCTGGTTGCTGGCGTGTTTGATCCGGAAATTGATCATTTCTCCGGTGTCGGCAAAGTTCATCGGGCCCAGGAAATGGCTCAGATTCACCCGATCGGCAAGATTGGCGCGACGGTCGAGAATTTCCTGGAATTCCTCCTGGGCGAAAAGAACGATCTGAAGCAGTTTGTGTTCGTTGGTTTCGTAGTTTAAGAATTCCCTCAGGATTTCGAGGCAGAAGACCGGGAGTTTCTGTCCTTCGTCGATGATCAGAATGACGGTTTTCTTCTCATCCACGCCCTTTTTATACAGATGCTGCTTGATCTGCTCCTTGAATCGTTGCTCATTGCTGCCGGAGATGTCCTTGTCGACGATCATGGAACAGATGCTTTCCAAAAAGGCCAACGGGGAGTTGAATGAAGGATCCAGAATCAGGTGGGACTCGATGGTGCTGTCTGACGAGAATTTTTTCAGCAGTGTCCGGCAGAGCGTGGTTTTCCCGGAGCCCACGGCACCGATGACGATGCTGAGCCCCCGCTTCAGTCGAAGGGCCAGTTCAAGCTTCTGCAGACAATCCACATGCTGCCTGGACTGGAAAAAAAAATCCGGATCCGGAGAGTTGGAGAAGGGTTCCCGCTCTAAGTTTAGTATGGTGAAATAATCCATGGAAGTACACTCTGACAACGCCGGCATTTCCATTCATGCCGTTGGTGCCCCCCCGGGCCTTTATTCGACGGCCGCCGGGTTCATCTTGATTGCGGGAGCCACCGGCGCCACCGGCCGTTTTTCGAGAATATAGGGAGTGATAAATATTAAAAGTTCTTGCATCTGACTGTTTTTGGATTCACCTTTAAACAGATACCCGAGGCCTGGAATGTTTCTAAGCCAGGGTATGCCGTAGTCAAGATCCCGGTCGGTATGTTTGTTCAGCCCGCCGATAACGGTGGTCTGGCCATCAAAGACAACGACGTTGGTTTTGGCATATTTTGTAACCACGGTTGGATTTCCACTCACCGTTCGAGTAAAATCCGGTTCATCCTTGTTGGTGATGATATCCAGCCTCAAGGTATCGCCTTCGATAACGTGTGGGGTTACCTCCAGACGGAGCACGGCCTTTTTATATTCAATCTGCACTTTGTTGTCATCTACGGTCTGGAAGGGGATCTCATCACCGGCTTCTATAATGGCCGTCTGGTTGTCCAGCGTGGTAATAGACGGTTTTGACAATATATTGAGTTTGCCCTCCTCTTCCAGGGCATTGAGTTGTGCTGAGAGCAGCAGATCACCGGACTTGGCAATCATTCCCAGGGTAAAACCGGAACCGGCAACCGCGGCGCCTGAAAGATCTGCCGGAAAGTTCGATGCCCAACCGGACGACGGATTAACCGGGTCTGAGCCCGTAATGCCAATCGCATCACCGGCATTGGGTGTAACCCAATAATCGTTTCCTGTGTACAGGCCGCCCCATTGAACCCCAAGTTCCCTGGCCGTTTGGCTGTTAGCCTCGATAATATAAGTCTCGATGAACACTTGGGCCGTAGGTTGATCCAGTTCGGTGATCATTGCGATCATCCGTTCCAGGTCGCTTCGGGTGGATTGGATAATCAACGCATTGTTGTGTTCATCCAACAAAACCGATCCAAGCACTTTCCCATTATCGGCTTCCGTCAGAAACTTCTCTAGATTGGTTTTCAACTTGCCTGCGTCGGCATAATCCACATGGATGATCTTCGTCAGCAGCGGTTCGGAAAGCGTCAGCTCCCTTTGTTTCGATAGAATCTGTTGGTCTGCCTCCAACTGCTTGATAATGTATGCTTTGTCCTCCAACGTGAGAATTCGGAGCAACTCTCCTTCCCAGGTGTAGGAGAGGCCATGGGTTTTCAGAATGCCTTCGAATACCTGGTTCCAGGGAACTTTCTCAATACTGACACTGGTCTTGCCTTTGACATTGTTGTTGATGATGATGCTCACACCCATGGACCGTGCCAAGGCCCGAAGCAGCACACTCAAATCTGCCTGGTGCATCTTCAGGGTCACCGGCTGCACCGGCAACGGCTTATCGATGTCTCTCTCGAGTGCGGCAGGCTTCTCCAGATGCGGTTCGGCCTCGGGCATATCGATGATACGGTGCTGTTCCGGTGGGGAGAATCCTCTGGATTCGGCTGCCTTGGCTTTCCACTGGTCAAAGAAAGCATTTTCTGGCTTAGGCTGTTGCTGTGCGCATCCGTAAAAACAGGCCAGTAAAAAAATGGTTACCAACACTAACGATACCCATCGTTTGAGATAATTCAATAACATGGCGCTCCCTGGTTATCAGTGTCCATCCAGAAACGGTCTTTTCGCCCAATCTCTGCGTTATGCTCAGAATTTTATCCTCGGAATATCAACTATATACCTGTGGTAAAATTTTTCGCAGGCCTTGATCTTGAACGAAAATCCTCGTTTCTGGACGGACACTACATTAGTCCCCACTTATGTTTTCATGATCCGCCAGCTTCAAGATTATCACATCCGGTGCCTTTCGTTTGCCGATTTCCACCTGATGCGGCCGAATACGGCGAACGTAGTATCCTTCGCGGTTGATCGATTCGCCCGCTTCGTACTCAATTCCGTTTATTATGGCCAAACGCGTTGATCCGGCTTCGAGAAACCCGGTATAATTCAACTTTGACCGGGGGCCGTTGGGAACTGGGGCCTCCACCTTGGCTTTGCGCTGTTGTGTATCCGACAGCGATGCGTCGTTTTTTAAAAACGGGTCCTTTCCCCATTTGCGTTCGGCGCTTCGGATGGTGAACAGGTCTCTTACCAGAGAGGTATCCTCCTTGAACTTCCGGATGATCTCCTGGGTAAAATCGAGATTCGGAGCGGCAGGTTGGTTTTCAACACCCCGTCGACCATCAGTCGTTCCTGGAATAAAATACAGATATCCTCCCAGCAACATGGTTGCCGCCATAACAGACACAATAATTTTTTCACGTCTATCCATGGATTCAGTGGATCCTCATTGTGCTCCCACAGGAAATCAACGGTGCAACAGAGACACTGAGAGCTTGATCCATTTGTTTTCCTTAGCAGTCCGCACCTGAATTTTTTGAAGCCGGTCCACAAAAGACTGCTCGCCGATGGTGTTGATGAGCGGTTGAACATTTAAAAAATCACCGCGGAAAACCACGTCCACCAGCAGGCGTCCGGTATTCTGATCAAAGGCCTGCGCGTCGGGGATTACACTTTCCAGCGTCAGGCCGGCGGTTTTGGCAATATCCTGAAAGATCTGGGTCAGCCGACCGGCCTTCTCCATATCCAGCGCCGTTTTTTTCGGTGATTTCAACTGCGTCGACGGCGTGATGCGGGCTTTTTCAACCAGCTTCCCGTAAATGGGCGCTATCGCCTGACGTAGGGCGATTTCTCCGTTGAGTGCCGAGATCTGCCGGTCGTATTCACTAATGGTGCGATAGTTCGGGTAGATCACCACAAGCAGAAAGGCGAGCAGGCCGAAGGCGCAAATAATCACGAGAATGGGGTTACTTTGGTTTTTGGGGGCGGCCATCGCTTTATCGTGTCGGTCCTTATTATCTGTTCACCCGGTGCCGGTTATGCGAGCTCGAACTGTATGGAAAATCGCAGGACCTGTCGGTCATCCAGGAACTGAAGGCGCTTGTTTTTCATAACGGGTTTTTTAAACAGCGGTGACGATTCCATGGTGAGCATGTAGCTCGCCAGATCTGTTTCGAATCGGATCTGGTCTCCGGTGACGATCCCTTCGATCACCATGATCGGCACTGTTTTTTTTCTCGACTTCTCCGAAGGTGCACCCATATCGGCACTCAAAGAGATCAACTGAATATTGGCCGGGGTGAGTTGGCTGACTTCTGCCATGACGGCGGAGCTGTAATAGCGCTGGCCGAGGGTGGTCACAAGGGATCGTTTCTGGTTCGCCTTGGCATAGAGCGCCATGACCAGATTCTGGGTCAGCGGCACATTGAATGAGTCCCGTTTTTGGGTCAGCCTGGCCACCTCGGCCGACTTGGCGGCGATACGGTTTTCCTGCCATAAAAAACCGCATAACAGCAAGGCCAGAAAACCGATGCTGGCAGCTGAAATGCCAATTCGGATTTGGCGCGCCCGGTTCCTTCTCTCCCGATGTCGATAGGTGAAAAGGAAATTTGGGGTCAGGTCGTTTGAGGAAAGGCCGATTCCGATGGCCGGTACGAAACTCTCTTTTATCGCCGGAAAGTCAGGCACAGTAACCTTCTGCGTAAAGGGATGCGGCTGCGGAAACGGGTTCAGAACATTGACGGGCACTCCCAATTGAGATCCGATGTGGGAGATGATTGCGGGGCTGGCCGTCACCTTCCCGGAGATGAGGATTTCACTGACGCCGGATCGCTTGAAATGCATGGAAAAGTGGGCGATGGTACGTTCCACCTGCTTGACAAGCCGTTTGATGGCGGGCAGGATGGTCTGGAAGATATCGATCGATTTCCCATCTTCCGGCAGTATGGCTGCGTCGGTGGCGCTGTCGGCACCCAAAAACCGGTAAAAGTCGTCCTGGGCGGCGGCATAATGAGCATCCTGCTCATCGGGCGATTCCCCGTCGCGATCCTCCATGGCCAGTGCCGGCGACGAGTCGTTTTGCAATGGTTTCCGATACTGCTCGGCGATAGCATCAATCATGCTGTGAATGCCGGCCTTGATCCCCCGTGACAGGATCAGGTCTCCGTTGGCGTATATGGTGATGCGTGACCAGTCTCTGCCAATAAACAAGCAACAGGTATCCTGCCCCGTTTCTTGAACAATACCGGTCTTCAACAGGTTTTGAATGGCAAAGGGGACAATCGAAATGCCGGTGAGAGGAAAGCCGGCCCTGGTGAAGAGCCGTTTCAGGGCTTCGGTTTCGGCAATGGGAATGGTAAAGGTCATCACCTGGGTTTTGGTCATGCCATTTTCATTTACATCGCCCAATATCCTGAAATCCAGCAGCATCTCCTTGTCGCTGAAAGAGACCTCCTTTGAAAAGGTCCAGAACACCGCGTTGGGAATCTGCTTTTTCGGAAGTTTGGGAATGCGGATGCATCGAGTTTCCACCGCTGCCGATGCCACGCAGCACCAGATCTCGTAACGTTTCAGGCCAGTGCAGAATCGGGACAAAATGCCAGCCAATGCCTTGGCCAGGCTCGGGGTATCGAATGTTTCGGCCGGCTCAATGGCAATAATATCGTAGTCCAGAAGTTCAAAGGATTTGTCCGAGATCCGGCTGATTTTGGCGATCTTGATATCGCTGATGCCGATTTCAACCCCAATCCCGATGGATTTCTGGAAGGTCAGGGCATTGAACAGCGCAGGCTTTTGCGACGGTGCGGCAGGTGCGGTTTCATTGGTGGTGGAAGGGGATGAGGCGTTGCCACGGATCAAATCCAGCAGTTTTTCAGTGGAAGAGATCTCGTGCTTTCGTGCCAATTCAGTGCTCCGTATCGATGTGGCGGTTGTCGGATGAAAACGTACAGCAGATGCCTTCGGATCCCGTGCCTTTTCATGCAAGGGGATGCGCAACGCCGGTAACACGTTCAAACGGTTACCGTTTTGAACTATTTCAGCGGTGTTTGTCAAGACTTAAAAGCCGGTGGCATGGGGCTTATCATTTTTTTATTATTGGATATTTTCCGAATAGATGGGGACGTTCAGGTCAGAGTTGAAACCTGTTTATCCGGCGGTTCAATCTTGAAAAGTCCATCAAATGGTGCATTAAGTCTTGAAAAAAAGTGACCCGCATTTTATTTTCACCGCAACCGGTGCCCATTAAATTCCTTTCTGGAGAGCTGTCGATGAAGATGCCCAACCGTTCCGTCCGCCTAACCGACCATATGATGCTGATCGGTTTTTCTCTGGCGTTGGTCTACTGGATCCTCGACTCTATTTTATCCATTTTTACCAGCTACGACAACTTATTCGACAATACACCATCAATGAACGGAAAAAAGCGGAAGCCAAGCTCGAACGTGATGCCGCCACCCGTGAACGCTTTCAGCGGTTGCTCTCACCGGATCTTGCCGAACGGGTCGTTTCCGGCGAACTGAAGGTTGAAAAGGGGGGGAAAGACAGTGTGGCAACGGTCCTTTTTGTGGACATCCGAGGTTTTACCACCATGAGTGAGAATAACCGGGCCTCCGAAGTACTTCGACTGCTCAACGAGTACTACGAAGTGCTGGTGGAAGTGGTGTTTCGCCATGAAGGCACAGTGGATAAATTCATCGGCGATGAGATGATGGTAATCTGGGGGGCTCCGGTCGTTCACGACGACGACCCCCACCGGGCCGTGATGGCCGCCCTGGACATGAAGGTGGCACTTGCCGAATTCAACCGTAAAATCCTTAACACGGGCCGAACGGAGATCCGGGTAGGCATCGGCATCAACACCGGTAATCTCATGGCGGGATATATCGGTTCTTCTCACACCATGAGCTACTCGGTCATTGGCGATACCGTCAATACGGCCTCCCGGTTATGCTCCTCGGCACAGCCCGATCAGATTTTAATTTCCGAGAATACGTGGATACGGGTCAAAGACCGGTTTGACTCCACCCCATTGGGTAAGGTTCAGGCCAAGGGCAAATTCAAACCCGTCAACGCCTTCGCAGTCACCGGCAAAAAACTGCCTGCCGATGGGTCTGGTTAGAGGCAGTAGGTTCTGCCGGAATAAGTCCGATAAAGAACCCAGAAGTCAGAATCAAGAATCCAGAATAAGGGTTTCGTCTTCAGCTCAGTTAAAAAAAATATTAAATTTGCCGGAGCGAAGCGACATCCGAGTTCTTCTATTGTATGAAACTTCAATACCCGTAATTAAACAGCTGAACGCCCAACATCGAACATCCAACGTCGAACGTCGAATAAGGTATTCTATCCTTTTCATAAATCGGTGAAGCGTAGCGACCTCATCATTCGATGTTCAACGTTCGATGTTCGATGTTCAATTTTTAATCAAGACCACAGCTCAGCGTTCCGGGAATATGGGTTCATTTCCGATGCCAGGTGTGGCTTTACGGCGAACGCCAAGTGTGCTATGCGTTCTGCTCTCACAGCGGCGCGAAACGAGACATAACTCTTTATGACACGCATCGGTTTGGGATATGATATTCATCGCCTGGTGCCCGGCAGAAAACTGGTGCTGGGCGGGGAAAGCATCCCTTTTGACAAGGGGCTGCTGGGGCATTCAGACGCCGATGTTCTGGTGCATGCTGTCTGCGACGCCCTTTTGGGTGCGGTGGGAATGGGGGACATCGGCGAACATTTCCCCGATACCGATCCCCAGTACCGTGGTATCTACAGCATCGACCTGTTGAAAACAGTCTACCGCTTGGTAAAAGAACTCGGGTTTGCACTGGTCAACATGGATGCCACCGTGTTTGCACAAGCGCCCCGAATGTCGCCTTACAAAGCACGGATGGCGATCCGAATGGCCGA
Source organism: Desulfosarcina sp. (assembly GCA_014237405.1). GTDB lineage: Bacteria > Desulfobacterota > Desulfobacteria > Desulfobacterales > Desulfosarcinaceae > Desulfosarcina. The sequence goes on from JABZFO010000186.1 coordinate 58,360, forward strand.
CAGCATGTCCGTGGATCACCGGATGATCAACATCAAGGCTACCACCACCGAAGGCCTCGGGATCATCGGCAAGGGAGACGGCATTGCCGCCATGTGTGTCGTCCTGCTTCAATCCACAACGCCGGAATTCGGCAAATAACCCATCGTGCGAGGGTCTTTACAGATGGCTATGCGTATCTACAACACACTGACGAAATCAAAAGAGACATTTAAACCGGTGGCGCCCGGTCAAGTCAAGATGTATGTTTGCGGCCCCACCGTCTACGACTTCTGCCACGTGGGTCATGCCCGCTCGGTGGTGGTGTTTGACGTGGTGGTTCGTTACCTTCGGGCCATGGATTATCAGGTCACCTACGTCCGCAATTTCACGGATGTGGATGATAAAATCATCAAACGGGCCAACGAGGTGGGCATGGATGCGCGCCGGCTGGCCGAAAAATACATCGGCGAGTTCCACCGTGACATGGACGCGCTGAATGTGATGCGGGCCGACCAGGAACCGAAGGTCACTGATCACATCGACGACATTATCAATATCGTGAAGACACTGTTGGACAAAAAAGTCGGCTACCTGGCCGACGGTGATGTGTTTTATTCGGTGGAGACCTTCAAGGAATACGGGAAACTATCCGGCCGGAAACTGGCGGATATGGTGGCCGGCAGCCGGGTCGAGATCAACGTAAATAAACGTAACCCCTTTGATTTCGTTCTGTGGAAAGCCGCCAAACCGGGTGAACCGTCATGGCCGAGCCCTTGGGGCGAGGGGCGGCCGGGATGGCATATCGAATGTTCGGCAATGAGCAGGCGCTTTCTCGGTGAGACCTTCGATATCCACGGCGGCGGCAAGGACCTGATCTTTCCCCACCACGAAAATGAGATCGCCCAATCCGAAGCCGCCCACGGTAAAACCTTTGCCCGCTACTGGATGCACAACGGGTTCGTGAACATCGACAACGAGAAAATGTCCAAATCCTTGAATAATTTTCTGATGATCAAGGATATCCTGAAATCCTACCATCCCGAGACCGTCAGGCTTTTCCTGCTCTCCAGCCATTACCGCAGCCCCATCGATTTTTCGGACCGGAATCTGAAAGAGTCGGAAAAAGCGCTGGACAAAATTTATGGAGTGGTTAAACGGCTGGACCAGGAAGCCGGAATCGCCGACGCAGACGATACTTCGCCTACCGGCGCCAACTGGCGGGCCTTTTGCGAATCCATGGACGATGATTTCAACACGGCCAGAGGAGTCGGGATACTCTTTAACCTGGTAAAAGAGACCAATCGGATATTGGACGACGGCAAAACGTCACCGCAGTCGAGCGGCGAGTTGACGACCCTGACCACCGACCTGATGCGGATGGGCAATATCCTGGGGATTCTCCAACAGCCGTGGCAGGCCTTCTTCGAGGAACGGGCTAAAAGCCGGCTCCAGGATATGGCCATCTCTCCCGAAACCATCGACGAGCTGGTGGCTGAACGGACTGCTGCCCGCAAAAACAAGGAATGGAAACGGGCAGACGAGATCAGGGATCAGCTGGAAAAAGCCGGAATCACCCTCGAGGACAAAGCCGACGGCACCCACTGGAAAGTGGCAACCTAATTCCACATGTCGTCATTTAAGCTCGTATCGGATTTTACACCCTGCGGAGATCAGCCTCCGGCCATCGATACGATCTCGAAAAAGATTCTCGACGGCACAAAAAGCCAGGTACTGTTGGGGGTTACCGGTTCCGGTAAAACCTTCACGATGGCCAACATCATTGCCCGAGTCAATCGCCCGTCGCTGATCCTGGCGCCCAACAAAACCCTGGCCGCCCAGCTCTACAACGAGTTTCGCCACCTGTTCCCGGAAAATGCCGTCGAGTATTTTGTCAGCTACTACGACTATTACCAGCCGGAAGCCTACCTTCCCACCACGGACACCTACATCCAGAAGGATTCTTCAATCAACGAGTTGATCGATAAAATGCGCCATTCGGCCACCCGCAACGTGCTGTCACGGACCGATGTGGTGGTGGTGGCCAGCGTGTCCTGTATTTTCGGCCTGGGTGCGCCTGAAGATTACCTGTCCATGCGTATCGATATCGCAGCCGGTATGGATCTGCCCCGGGAGCGGCTGCTCTATCAGTTGGTGTCCATCCACTACCAGCGAAACGATATGGATTTCCACCGTGGCGTTTTTCGAGTGCGGGGGGACCGGGTGGAGATCTTTCCCGCCTACGAAGAGGACATGGCGGTTCGCATCGATTTTTTCGGGGACGAAATCGAGAATATCTTCGAGTTCGATCCGCTGAAGGGGACCACCCTCAGACGTGTGGACAAGGTCACCCTGTTTCCGGCCAGCCACTACGTTACCCGCAAAACGACTCTCGATCGGGCCACCAAGACCATTGTCCGGGAACTGAAAGATCGAGTAGATTTTTTCCGCAATGAAAACAGGCTCATTGAAGCTCAGCGTATCGAAGAGCGCACGCTCTTCGATTTGGAAATGATTCAGGAGATTGGTTACTGCAACGGCATTGAGAACTATTCCCGTCACCTCACCGGCCGCCTGGCCGGCCAGCCGCCGCCCACGCTGCTGGATTATTTTCCCAAGGATTTCCTCATTTTCGTGGATGAAAGCCATATCGCCGTATCCCAGATTCGAGCCATGTATAAAGGGGACCGTTCCCGCAAGGAGACCTTGGTCAACTATGGTTTCCGGCTACCGTCGGCCCTGGACAACCGGCCGCTGAAGTTCGAGGAGTGGTCCAAACGTATCCACCGGATCGTCTATGTATCAGCCACCCCGGCGGAGTATGAACTGACAGCCTCCAAAGGCCGGGTCGTCGAGCAGATTGTCCGGCCCACCGGCCTCATCGACCCGGTGGTACATGTGCGGGGCGCCCGCAATCAGGTGGATGACCTGTATGGGGAAATTCGGAATCGGCAGCAGCGCGGGGAACGAATTCTGGTGACCACCCTGACCAAACGGATGGCCGAAGACCTCACCGAATATTATACGGACCTGGGGCTGGCCGTGCGTTATCTGCATTCTGACATTCCAACCATGGAACGTATGGACATCATTAGGGATCTGCGAGTGGGTAAGTTCGATGCGCTGATCGGTATCAATCTACTGCGGGAGGGACTTGATATCCCCGAGGTATCCCTGGTGGCCATTCTGGATGCGGACAAAGAGGGTTTTCTGCGATCCACGCGTTCACTGGTTCAAACCTTCGGCCGTGCGGCCAGAAACATCAATGGCACCGTTGTCCTTTATGCCGACAAGGTTACCGCCTCAATGAAACAGGCGATGGAAGAAACCGACCGGCGGCGAGCCATCCAGCAGCAATACAACGAAACCCACCGCATCACCCCGCGAACCGTTCACAAGACCATTACGGATATCTTCGACACGGCCTATGAATCGCCGGAAACCGAACCGATGCAGGTCCAAGGATTTGGCCTTTGAAAAGGCCGCCCGGATCCGGGACCGGATCAAGGCGCTTCGAAAACGTCTGTTGTTCGAGTCCTGATCCCAGACCGATTCCCTGCTTAAGAATGGTGGGTCTTCCATGGAGGATCATCTTTAAAAAAGTTAGCCTGATCCAGAGGGTTCAAGGGGTCAAGGATTCGAGGATTCAAGTGATATACTGAATATCTTCATGGCGTTACAAAATTCAACACAGGCACTTTGCCGTGTGCTTAAAGATCTGTTTATTTGGCAAATCATCCGGAGACAGCGGTGAATTCGGATTCATCAAACAACCTTGTCGAGGGTATTAAAGGTCTTTCCGAAAGCCCCGGCGTCTATCTGATGAAAGACGACCGGGGGAAGATCATATATGTGGGGAAAGCCATCAATCTGCAAAAACGGGTGGCCTCCTACTTCCAGCGCCAGGAAACCCATGGCGCGAAAACCGCCCTGATGGTCGCCCGGGTGGCCGACATCGAAACCGTTGTTACGGCTTCGGAAAAAGAGGCGCTGATCCTTGAATCCAACCTGATCAAGCGATACCGACCCCGATTCAATGTGGTGCTCAAGGACGACAAGCGCTATCCCTCCATTCGCATTGACATCAAAGCACCCTATCCGAAAATTAAAATCGTTCGAAAAACACCCAAAGACGGGGCCGTCTATTTCGGACCGTTTTCATCCGCCCATGCGGTGCGGCAGACCGTCAAACTGATCAACAAAACCTTTCCGTTGCGAAAATGCCGGACCTACGGCGTGATTGTTAAAGAAGTGATTCTTTTTCTAAAGGGACGCACACCCGAATTGATCAAGCGGGTACGCCGCCACATGCTTAAAGCGTCTGCTGAACAGGATTTTGAAACAGCGGCGGTACTTCGTGACCGGGTATTTGCCCTGGAAAAGACCCTGGAGCGCCAGGTAACCGTGACCACCGACTTTCTGGATCGTGATGTGCTCGGCATCAGTGGCAGCAGCGACTTCAGGCTGGTGACAGTAATGACCCTCCGTCGCGGCTTTCTGCAGGGGGTTCGGCATTTTGAATTCACCCATGCCGCGCCTGAGAAGGGAGAACTGGTGGCGCAGTTTCTGGGGCAGTATTATCATCAGGCCCATGGAATTCCAGTAGAGGTGCTGGTGCCGCAACTGCCGGAAAAGGCCGCTCTGCTGGAAGAAACCCTGTCGGAATGGAAAATGCGACGGGTGAGGATTCGTCAGCCCAAACGGGGCGAAAAACGCCGGCTCCTTGAAATGGCTGAAAACAAAACCGCATACCGGGACGCATCGAGTGTTTCGACAACTCCAGCCTGGCCGGCACGAATCCGGTATCCGCCATGGTGGTTTTTATCAACGGCCATCCCCACAAGGCCGGCTACCGCCGTTACGCCATCCGCACGGTGACTTCCCCGGACGACTACGCCAGTATGGCCGAAGTGCTATCCCGGCGGTACGGAAAGATCAGCCCGGCCAACCCCGAACCGGACCTTTTGCTGGTGGACGGCGGAAAAGGGCAGGTGAATATTGCCGTTGCAGTGTTGGACCAGTTGGGATTGGCGGGACGGTTTGCCATCGCCGGCATTGCCAAAAAGGATGCGGAAAAAGAAGAAACTGAAGATAAGATCTATCTGCCGAACCGGGCCAACCCCGTCAATCTGGGTTCGGATGGCCGGTTGTTGCTGCTGCTTCAGCAGATCCGGGACGAGGCCCATCGCTTTGCCGTCACATTTCAGCGCAAGCAGAGGACTCGAACGATGGTAAATTCAGCACTGGACCGTGTTGGTGGGGTGGGACCCAAACGAAAAGCCATGCTGATGAAACATTTTGGCAGTATTAAAAATGTCCGGGCAGCCACTGTGGATGAACTCAGTGAACTGCCCGGTATCAATTCGTCTTTGGCCAAGGCCATTAAACATGCTTTATCTTAATTTGGCCAGATCATCTTTCAAGTCCTGAACGGCGGCTGCCGATTTCATCAGCCCGGCCTTTTCATCATCGGTCAGAGTGATTTCGATCACTTGCTCCATGCCGTTTTTCCCCAGTTTGACTGGTACACCGATAAACAGGTCGTTAATTCCGTATTCGCCTTGGAGATAGACGGCGCAGGGCAGCACCTTTTTCTTGTCCTTCAAAATGGATTCCGCCATCTCTACGGCAGCGGAAGCCGGTGCGTAATAGGCGCTGCCGGTTTTTAAAAGGCTGACAATTTCTGCGCCGCCATTGGCGGTGCGCTTCACCAGTTCATCGATGCGATCCTTGGGCATCAGTTCGGTGATGGGGATCCCGGCCACGGTGGAGTAACGGGGCAGGGGAACCATGGTGTCGCCATGCCCGCCCAGCACGAAGGCGTGGGTATTTTCCACGGACACATTCAGTTCCATGGCAATGAACGCCCTGAACCGGGCCGAATCCAGTACACCCGCCATGCCCAGTACGCGGTTCTTGGGGAACCCGGAAGCCTCGTAGGCCACGTGGCACATGGCATCCAGAGGGTTGCTGACGATAATCAGGATGGCGTCCGGAGAATATTTGGCGATCTGCTGGGTTACGCTCTTGATGATACCTGCATTGGTGCTGATCAGGTCATCCCGGCTCATGCCGGGTTTGCGGGGAATGCCGGCGGTGATGATAACGATGTCCGAACTCGCGGTGGCTTCATAACCGTTGGTGCCGGTCAGCTTGGCATCGTGTTTTTCTATGGGTGCGGCCTCTGTCAAGTCGAGGGCCTTTCCCTGGGGAACGCCTTCGACAATGTCCACAAGCACCACATCGCAAAGCTCTTTTTCAGCCAGCCGCTGGGCAGCGGTGGCACCCACGTTTCCGGCGCCGACAACCGTAACTTTTTTGTCCATAACATGCTCCTTTGGGGGTTAATGGGTTAATATGCCGATTTTTTGAAATGAGTTGAAGGAGTAAAGAAAGATTTGATAACATACCCCCGATCAATGTCAATATGTTTGTTTTTTAAGAAGTTAGTTCTCAAAGATTGACAATAAAAGGGCAAACAGGATAAAACACCAACTGTGACAAAAAACTAGGTTCATTGTGAATCATTTCACTCCTAATTCGGTGAAGCCGGAAAACGGAAAAACAGATCAACCCGGTTTTCAGCCGATCGCCAGTCCCGACACGAGGGGGGGCGGCATAACCACTGTTCGATTGTCAGCGAAACACAGGATCGTGAATGGATATCAACCTGCAAATCAAATCCCTGCTGAGTGAAGCCGAACTGTACCGCTCTCAGGGGCTATTTTCTGAAGCAAAAGATAAGTATCATGCAGCGTCGGCAATGATCCATAAGATCGACAGGCTGAAAAACAAAGATAGCCTCCTAAAGGCCATTTCAGGAAAAATTCAATCACTTGAAGAAAAGACAGCAAAGGTGGAGACCGGCCCCGGCTCGCCTGAATTATCAAAAAAAGGACAGAACCTGATTAAAAGTCTGTTTGGTGAAAACGACATGCAACAAGCCGTTGCCTTGGCAAAATTCGGTCAATTTGAACGGGCCATCGTCGAATTGACAGCGCTGCTGAAAGACGACGTCTACCGGGTGGATGCAGGCAAGAATATTATCCGATGCAAGATGGCCATCGCTTCTGTGGACGATGCCATCGATCAATACAATCAATGGTATTCCGGAGACCTATTCACCGTCAGCCAGCTGGAGACGATCAGGACCTATCTTCAACCGATCTTAGACAAGAAAGGCATCGATAAACCCCTGCCCGTTCCAGTGAACGAAAGGGCTGAACTCAATGCCACCGCCGATTCCGGCGGCATTGAGTTCAGCATGCCCGAACCCGAAGAAGAGATCCTGGATATCTCCTCCATCGGCATTACGTTTACCAGCGGCTCCCAGAAGGGAAAAATGGTGGAGTTTGATGTCAATTTTCAGTCCGGCAAAATGTTGAGTCTGATCATTTCAAAAAATGACAAGGGGTTGATCGATGATTTGAAAGATGGCGACGAATTGGAAGAGATTCAGTTTTACTCACCCATTGCCATGTTCAAAGGGATGGCCGTCATTGCCAGCAAAACCCAGATCAAAACCGGACCGAAGCAGGGCGACTTTTGCCTTGATTTAAAAATTACCAGCACTTGACGATTTGTGAATGCGGCACCCCCGTTTTTGAACGTTTGATACCGTGTCGCTGCTAAAGGTTTCCAGCGATCCTATAGGCTTCAAGATAATGTTTTTGGGAAGGCCAGAGGGAGAAGGCTGTATTGTAATACGCCGACGACCGATAACGCACCCAAAAACTTTATCTTAAAGTCTACATCATTACATAAGCTAAGGATATTCTTAATGGCCATTTTCAACCTGAAGAAAAGGGAAATCGAGTGTAAGATCGTATACTATGGGCCGGGCCGGTGCGGCAAGACGACGAATCTCGAATACATTTTCAAGTCATATAAGAAGCAGGTGACCGGCGAGATGGTATCGATCAACACAGAAGGTGACCGGACCCTGTTTTTCGACTTTCTTCCCATGGGGCTAGGGAAGATCAAAGACTGCGATATCAGGGTGCAGTTGTACACCGTGCCTGGTCAGATCAAGTACAGTTCGACGCGAAAGCTGGTTCTCAGAGGGGTGGATGGTATCGTCTTCGTGGCGGATTCACTGGAAGTGCGCCGTCAAAAGAATATGATTTCGCTCAAAGACCTTCAAACCAACCTCAAGGAATATGGCAAAAGCATATTCAAGATTCCCCTGGTCATCCAGCACAACAAAAGAGACCTTGCGGATGAGGGCATTCCGCTCATGACCATCGAACAGATGGAACGGGACCTGAACCGGCAACTGAAAGTGCCCTCTTTTCCAGGAAGTGCCGTGAAAGGCACCGGGGTGGGGGTGACACTGAAGGCATGTCTGATGGAAACACTGAAATCATTGCAAAGAGAATTCAAGTGGGCAAAATAGGGGCCGGTCTTGCCGATGAATGACAGTGTGGTGCTATCGGGAAGCTTGGGCTTCCTGCCGTTGGGAGACATTATTCAGCTTCTTGGTTCAAGCGGCAGCACTGGGGTGCTCCGCTTGATCAGCCGCTATGCACCGGATCCCGGGTTTATCTATTTTATCGAGGGAAATCCGGTCAATGCCCAAAAAGGGGACATGGACGGGCTCGATGCCCTCTACTCCCTTTTCGGCTGGGTGAACGGATCCTTTGAATTCACCCGCGGGGCCATATTGGCCGACAAGCGAATCAACAAAAGCCGAATGGGAATTATTTTAGAGGGTCTGAAGCTTCTGGATGATGGGCTTATCAAGAAAGTCGGACCGGCCACCGCCGCCAACAAGACTGCCGACATGAAACGTTCACTTTCTAAAACTGCCATCGTCAAGGGCCCGCTCGTGGATTACATGTATGTGGTCGATGAGGAGGACTTTTTCGACGGTGAACATATTGTCGAAGAGGGAAAACACGGCAGCTGGATGTGGGTGATATTGGAGGGTGTCGTCGATATCGTCAAAGAGGTGGAATCGGGGACCATTCCCATCATCCGCATCGGCGACGGCTGCTTTATCGGCAGCATGGCCTCCTTTCTGTTGCAAGGGCACATCCGTACGGCCTCCGCCGTTGCCGTGGGCAACGTTCAGTTGGGTGTTCTGGATTCCCAGCGCCTGGCCCAGGAATATGCCGGCATGTCACTGGAATTCAGGACATTTTTAACCAGCGTGGACAAACGTTTTAAACAGCTGACCGACCGCATCGTGGAATATCATGACGGGAAAGTTCAGACCGCCGACATTTTAAAAGACAAGAAGGTGCTCATCCAACAGGGAAAGACCGAAAATGAACAGCTCTATGTGGTTAAGCAGGGCAGGGGGTCCGTGGTCCGGAAGACCGAAAACGGCCCGGTAATGCTGTGCCACCTTTACCAAGGCGACTTTTTCGGCGATGTGCCTTTTCTGCATTTGGGCCAGGAGCCGGAAGAGGCGTCCATCTACGGTTCAGAAAATATCAAAATCACCAAGATCGAGGCCGCATCGCTGCAAACGGAATACAACCGGCTTTCCACTACTTTTAAAAACATTGTGGCCAATATGGCGACCTGCATGTCTGTTACCGCAGATATGGTTTGCAGCTCCCTGACTTCAAAAAAAGCAGCGCCAGCGGATTCAAACATTTACCATCAGGACAAAGGTGAACCCCAATGAACGAAAAGAGAAAACATTCCAGAGTGGACTCCATCTACCTGCTGAACTATGTGCATCTGGATGAAAATGATAACGCGATGATGCAGGGCATGGGCCGAACGATTAACGTCTCCGAGTCAGGCATCATGCTGGAAACCCACGTGTCGTTCGGTGAGAATGATACGGTGGACGTGGTCGTAGGGCTCAAAGAGGATATGGTCACCATTCGAGGGAAGGTGGTTTTCGCCCGGGCCACCGAAACCGGCCGGTATCAGTCCGGCATTCAATTCCTGACCATTGAAGACGCATCCTTGGAAACACTGCGTCGCTATATTGATGCGTTCAACGCCTTTTCCGCCAACGCATAGTCCCCTAAGCCATGGGGTAGTGACCCCCCATGCGCACTTTTTTCGCGAAAAAAGGAAACCCTAACATGACCCGTGTCGTTCGAGAAACTGATTTCCCCTCCCTGAAATTGCTTCAACGAGGCAAGGTCCGAGACATGTACGATCTGGGCGAAGCCTACCTGATGGTGGCGACGGACCGCATGTCCGCCTTTGATGTGGTCCTGCCCGATCCCATACCGGATAAGGGCATCGTCCTCACCCAGATCTCCCTCTTCTGGTTCGACATCTTGGCTCAGCTGGTCAACAATCACGTCATCACCGCCGATGTCTCCCGGTATCCTGAATCCTGCCATCCCTATGCAGCGGCTCTTCAAGGGCGCAGCATCGTCGTCAAAAAGGCCCAGCCCCTTCCGGTGGAGTGTGTGGTCCGCGGCTACATTACCGGTTCCGGCTGGAAATCCTACCAGAAGAACGGATCCGTATGCGGCATCCGCCTGCCTGAAGGACTGGTTGAATCTGATCGGCTGCCGGAACCGATCTTTACGCCATCGACTAAAGAGGAACTGGGCAAGCACGATATCAATATCGACTTTGATGAGATGGTTAGGCGGATCGGCGCACCGCTGGCGGAACAGGTCAGGGATCTGTCACTGGCCATCTATATAAAAGGTGCGCAAATTGCCGGTGAAAAAGGTATCATCATTGCCGACACCAAATTTGAATTCGGCCTGGTCGATGGAGAAGTGATCCTCATTGATGAAGTGTTGACCCCGGACTCTTCACGCTTCTGGCCCAAGATCACCTATGCCCCGGGCGGATCACAGGAAAGCTTCGACAAGCAGTATCTACGCGATTACCTGCTTTCGCTGGATTGGGACAAAACGCCCCCCGGCCCCAGTCTTCCCCAGTCGGTAATCGACAACACACGGGCCAAATATGTGGAGGCCTTGACGCTGCTTTCCGGCAACAGCCATGGACTTTAAGGTCACCCCCGTTTCACTGGATCGGATTGAAACGGCGGACCGCACCTTCAAAATTACCACGAATACTGATAAAATCGACCTGGCGCTGTCCATCAGCGCCATTGGTCTTCTGCAGCCGCCGGTGCTCATTAAAAATCGGCGGGACTACACGGTGGTTTGCGGATTCAAACGGATTGCCGCGTGTGAAACCCTGAACATCGCCAGCATCCCGGCCAGAATACTCCACCCGGATTCCCCGAAGATTGCATGTGCCCAGATTGCCATTTCAGACAATTCCTATCAACGGCCACTGAACATTGTTGAACAATCCCGCGCCTACGCATTGATCCGAAGATTCGCAGACAGTTCAACGTCCTGGCTGAAAATCGCCGAATCAGCAGGATTGGCTCGCAGCCAAACCGCTATGGATCGGATAATGCCGGTTGCCGGCATGCCGATATCCCTGCAAGATGCCATTCTCGACGGCAGTATCGCTCTTCCCATTGCCTTGCATATCAACCAGTTGAATAAAGATGACGCCATGTCCCTTTGCCGTTTTTTCCGGCAAATTACCACTGGGCTGAATATTCAACGGGAGCTGTTGGCGTTGATTTCCGAAATCTCCTTCAGGGATGACATCTCCATTGCCAGGCTGATAGAACAGGATGAGATCGCCGTGGTCATGGAAAACGGTGATTCTCCTGCACCTCAAAAAGTTCGGGAATTGAGGATGATGCTGAAAGTGAAACGCTATCCTGAACTGAGCAAGGCCGAAGCGGCGTACAACCAGAAAATGAAAGCCCTTAAATTAAATCCGTATATTCAGCTCCAGCCCCCGCGGTTTTTCGAAGGAAAAGCCTACCGTCTGACATTGACCGTTGATTCCCGCCGTCAGCTGAAATCCCTGCAATCTGAATTGGAGAAACTGGTTTACAATCCCAGCCCACTCCCGGAATAAAGCCTCGGGAAAGTAAAGAATCCTGCCCAGAGGACCAGATTTTCTAAGGATAAATAAATACACTCAATAGCGGCAGAGTAAATCATTTTTTGAACGTCCAACATCGAACATCGAATGATGAACTCGCTTCGCTCCGTCAGTTTATCAAAACAGGCAGAATACCTTATTCAAAATTCGACGATCTGCATGAATAGCGATGTTTTTAGACCCCTTAGAGGGGTCTTCCTCAAACCACCCGTTCCACGGGTGGTAGGTGATTTTCACATCTTGACCTGACGGATTCAGAGTCCACTCCCTGCTATAAAACTCCCTGACGTTTCTGTTTTCAATCACCATCGATTTTACCACGCTTAAGGTTGTGGATTTTCTTTTTGCCGCGGCCCTTAGTACTAACGAAGAGATAACTATTTGGAAAAGTTGAACTTAATAAGCATTTCAGGCAAAACATCCTGAATCTGACAAGTAAAAAACTAAAAATAGGTAAAAAATATATTTAAATTTTAAAAAAATGAACAGTTAGCACTTGACAAATATCTGGCAGGATATGTATTCTCATACAAGAAATAAATGGGATTCATTTTTATGGGGATTAAGGAGCGTAAAGAGAGAGAACGAGAGAGACGCCGACAGCAGATCATGGTTGCCGCCAAACGGGTATTTACCGACAAGGGCTTCAGCAAGGCAACCATGGAAGATATCGCCAAAGAAGCGGAATTAAGCCCCGGAACCATTTACCTCTATTTCAAAAATAAAGACGAACTATACGCCTCCCTTTCCCTGCGGATACTCCAGTATTTGGTGATTCGCCTCGAGCACGTGAATGCAGAACCGTTTACCGACGCGGCACAGCGCCTCACCGCCCTGAAAGATGCCATGGTCGATGTCTATGAATTCGACCCGCTTATTCTCATCAACATGTTTCATATGCAATCCAGCGAGACGTTGAGGAACCTGTCTCCGGATCTTTTAGGCCAAATCGAAATATTGAGCCGAAAATCCCTGAAAGCCATGGCAAACATTTTCGAAGACGGTATCCGCAATGAGATGTTTATCGACAAGCATCCGACAGCAGTTGCCGATATCCTCTGGTCACTTTTTTCAGGCATCGTACTTTGGGAAACCAGCAAAAAGATTATCAATGACGAAAAGGACTTCTTAAAAGAAACCTTTGATACCGCCTTTGAAATCTTTTCTCGAGGGATCATGCGCCATTAGCTAGCGCACCAATCTTTGCTCGTTTAATGACAACGTTTAACCGGAATAACGAAAGGGGGGATTAAACACGGGGAGGAGGATTTCTTTTCTACTTGCGTTTGTCAACGATCGGATGGCTTGACCTGGCGTTTAAGACACATGGAAGGGCAACTGAGGAAGACGCATTGAAAAGAAGCCAAAATGCACATCGGTCCGACTGAATTTACAACTTTAATCAGAGGAGAGTGACCCATGGCAGAAAAAGAAGTTATCGAAACATCAGAGGCTCAGATTGCCGTACACTGGAAAGAGGAGGGGTACTATCACCCGTCATCGGAATTCATCGCCCAGGCCAATGTGACGGACAAAGCTGTCTACGAACGGTTCAGCCTGGATAATTTCCCCAACTGCTTCAAAGAGTATGCGGATCTGCTGGACTGGTACGAATACTGGGATGAGATTTTGGATACCAGCGATGCGCCCTGTTTCAAATGGTTCAAGGGCGGCAAGATCAACGCCAGCTACAATTGTATCGATCGTCATTTAAAAGACAATAAAAACAAGACCGCCATCCACTTCGTTCCCGAGCCGATGGATGAAAAATACGAGCACATCACCTACCAGGAGCTTTTTGTTCGGGTCAATGAGTTTGCTGCGCTGCTCAGGGATTTTGCCGGTCTGAAACGGGGTGACCGGGTTACCCTGCACATGCCGATGGTGCCGGAACTGCCTATCACCATGCTGGCCTGTGCACGCCTGGGCGTGATCCATTCGCAGGTGTTCGGCGGTTTCAGCGGCACCGCCTGCTCCGACAGAATTGTCGATTCCCAAAGCCGCGTGCTGATCACCATGGACGCCTACTACCGCAGTGGAACCCTGATCGATCACAAGCAGAATGCGGATGTGGCTGTCGAGCATGCGGCAAAAGACGGCCAGAAGGTGGACAAAGTGCTGGTCTGGCAGAGGTACCCGGGCAAATATTCCGCAGCCACACCCATGAAGGACGGACTGGATTATTTTGTCAATGAACTGCTTCCCAAATACTATGGCGAACGTGTCGAGCCCGAACGGATGAATGCCGAAGATCCGCTGTTTCTCATGTACACCAGCGGGACCACGGGCAAGCCCAAAGGCTGCCAGCACGGCACCGGCGGATTCCTTTCATATGTCACCGGAACATCAAAATATGTTCAGGATATCCATCCCGAAGACGTCTACTGGTGCATGGCGGATATCGGCTGGATCACGGGACATTCCTACATCGTCTATGGCCCGCTGGCCCTCTGCGCCTCCACGGTCATGTACGAAGGGGTTCCCACCTACCCGGATGCGGGACGCGCCTGGAGGATCGCCCAGGACCTGGATGTGAATATTTTCCACACCGCCCCCACAGCCATCCGGGCCTTGCGGAAAATCGGGCCGGATGAACCTGCAAAATATAACTATCATTTTAAGCACATGACCACGGTTGGCGAGCCCATCGAGCCGGCAGTGTGGAAGTGGTATCACAAGGAAGTGGGAAAGGGAGAAGCCATTATTGTCGACACCTGGTGGCAGACGGAAACCGGCGGATTTCTCTGCAGCACCATGCCGGGCATCACCCCCATGAAACCGGGCAGCGCCGGACCGGGTATGCCGGGCATCCACCCCATCATCTATGACGATGAAGGCGAAGTCCTTCCCCAGGGCGCCGGAAAGGCGGGAAACATCTGCATCCAGAACCCCTGGCCGGGCATGTTCCAGACCATCTGGGGCGATCGCGACCGTTTCGTGGACACCTACTTTGCCCGCTACTGCAAGGATCCCAACAGCAAGGACTGGAGAGACTGGCCCTACCTCACCGGTGACGCCGCCGTGGAGGCCGAAGACGGCTACTATCGGATCCTGGGCCGAATCGACGATGTCATCAACGTCTCCGGTCACAGGCTCGGCACCAAGGAGATTGAATCCGCCGCCCTGGTCGTACCTGAAGTGGCCGAAGCTGCGGTTGTTCCGGTTTCCCACGAAATCAAGGGCATAGAGCCGGACCTCTACGTCGCCCTCAAACCCGGGTTCGAAGCCAGTGACGAAATGGCCAAGAAGATTTCCGATACGATCTGTACCGAGATCGGAAAGATCGCCAAACCGCGCACGGTCTGGATCGTCAAGGATATGCCCAAGACCCGCTCCGGCAAGATCATGCGCCGCGTGCTGGGCGCCCTGTCCAACGATCGTGATGTGGGTGACGTCATGACCCTGGCCAATCCTGAAATCGTCGAAGAGATCAAGGCGATGGTTAAAAAATAGATTCTAACAGATACGGGTTGGATCGGAAATCAGTTCCGGTCCAACCCCAAGGAGCCACGAAAGGAGGTAATGGGCGTCCCTGAACGATCGTAAGCATCGATAAACATTTTGGCTACCGATCAACTTCATTGACGAAAGGCACAGGAGGAAACGTTATGGGTGGAACCACGTGGGTTTATATCATGTTGGGTCTTTACATTATCTACTGTTTTTACTGGGGGCTGAAAGGGTATTTTACGGAAAAGACCTCCTCCGGCTACGCCATTGCCGGACGGTCCATTCCCTTTTTCGCCTTCCTGCTGGCGGCTACGGCGGCATCGTTCTCAGGATGGACCTTCATCGGCCATCCGGGCCTCATCTGGCGGGACGGTCTGGCCTATGCGTTTGCATCGTTTTACGTGCTGACCATTCCCATCACCGGTACTTTCTTTTCAAAACGTACCTGGCTGTTGGGCAAACGCTACGGATTCATCACACCGGGCGATATGTACGCCTACTATTACAACAGTGAGGCCATACGGTTTCTCGTGGTGATGACGGCGGTACTTTACTCCGTATTTTACTCGGCGGTGCAGCTGATGGCCTCCGCCTCATTGTTTCATATCATTGCCGGTGTACCGATAACCTTCGGCGCCATCTTCATGGCGTTCATCGTGTGGTTTTATGTTTGTACCGGCGGTCTGAAGGCCAGCACCTGGGTCGGCGTGATCCAGTTCGTCCTGCTGGTGGGTGGTATCGTCATCCTCGGCTTCTTTGTAATCACCTCAGAACAATTCGGCGGCTGGACCGCTTTTTCGGCGGCCGTTCACGAGCTGGATACCAAACTCCTGGAGGTACCCCGGGTGATCTATATGGGTCTGGGCGCGGCGCCCGGAGAATCGGCGTGGACCGCGGTGATGATCCTTACCTATATGTTTGCCCTCATGGGGATCCAGAGCTCCCCGGCCTTCACCATGTGGACCTTCGGCATTAAAAGTCCCAAACCCCTGGCGTGGCAGCAGGCCTTCATGTCCACCTTCGTGGTCGGCTTTGCCCTTTTCTTCTTCACCGCCTTCCAGGGAATGGGCGCCAAAGTACTTGAAGTGGCAGGGCACCCGGCCTTTGCAAATGTCAACCAGGCCACGGTCGTTCCCATATTGATGAAAGAATTCCTGCCGCCCTTCATGCTGGGCGTCGTGTTCATGGGTGCCATCGCGGCGATCCACTCCACGGCAGCGCCCTATATCGGCACCGGCGGCTCTATTCTGCTTCGCGACATCTACTGGCGCTATATCCGGAAACAGGAGGCCTCCCACGCCGAGCAGATCTGGATGAACCGTGTCTTCGCCACCATCCTGACCATTCTTGCACTGACCGTGGGCATGACTTCCAAGGCGGCGCTCGTTATCCTCGGCGCATTGGCCACGGCTTTCGGGTTCGTCATGTACGTCCTGCTGTTGGGGGTCATATGGGGCTTCAAGTTCCCGAGAGTGGGTGCAGTGCTAGGGGTACTGGTCGGTATGATCGCCGTGTTCCTCACCTACAAAATCTGGCCGCGGCCCTTGTCCATGCACGCCGCTTTCTGGGGCACCGCCAGCGGATTGACAGTGGCCTTTATCTGCAGGGGTCTTGGCATCAAGGATGACGAAGAGACCTCCAAACGCCAGGCGGAAGTACGTAACTTCCTGGACGACATCGATGCGCCCAGCGAATCGGGCAAGCAGTGGCGCGGTATCATGAAGATCGTCGTACCCATCTGGTATTTCTTTGCCATCGGACCTGCCTGCATCCTGGGCAACAAAGCCTTCTCTTTCTCTGGATTCACTCCCCTGTGGTCCTGGCAGATTATGTGGTGGATACTGGGTATCGTGATGATGTGGGCCCTTTGCTTCAAATCTGAAATGGCCACCACCAACGAGGTCCAGATCGAACGGGCGGAAAAGGAAACCAATATCGTTATCAAGGAAGCCTAATCAGTTAACCTGCAAAGGAGACATCACTCATGAAGCCAGAAGATATGTGGATGATTGGACTGGTCGTGTTCTCCATCCTGTGGACCGCATCTTTCGGATGGGGGCTATTCGGATAGACAGGCCTTATTGTGACCAATCCGGCCACCGGTGTCGATGAACCGGTGGCCGGTAAACAACACTTGACTGGATGGGGCACGGGGAGGTATCCTCTCTGTGTCCCATCACGGCGAATCTTCATCAGTGTCCGCCCAGAAACGAGGATTTTCGTTCAAGATCAAGGCCTGCGAAAAATTTTACCACAGGCATATAGTTGATATTCCGAGGATAAAATTTTGAGTATAACGCAGAGATTGGGCGAAAAGACCGTTTCTGGATGGGCACTATCTATTTAAGGAGATCAACCATGACACTGAAACCAAAACAGGTGACCTGCCAGTGTGGTCACACCTTCACCAGCAGTCGGGACCGCAGCTGGTGCGAGCGCTGCGCCAGCGCCGTCTATTACCGTGACAAGGACAAAAGCAAATTCAAGCATTATAACATGTATGTGGTTGGCGTATTTTTAGCCGTTATCACCTTTCTGACCTATGTTTTTCTCGAACTGATCGCAACGCCGCTGTTGTCTATATAAATTGATATATTGACGGATCAGGCGCATTGCACTTGCCGCTGTGACCGTTTCCCACATTATCGTTTCGATTCAACCCAGCAGGGAATCCGGCTTGCTTATTATTCTCTGCCGCCCATCAAAACCACCCCTGCATCGATTGTCTTGTTGAAATCCTATAAAATCGAAGGTATGGATAATCATGGCAAGAAAAATCCTCATTGTCGATGACGAGCCGAGTATCACGATACCGCTAATGTTTCTGATGGAGCAGAACCAGTTCGAGGTGATGGTCGTTCACAGCGGAGAGGATGCGTTGACGGCCATCGATGACTTTAAACCCGACCTGGTCCTGTTGGACGTGATGCTACCCGCCGTTGACGGGTTTCAGGTGTGCCAGCAGCTAAAGGGTGACCCAAAGCAAAAAAATATAAAAATTATTTTCCTGTCTGCAATGACGCGTGATCTGGACATTGCCAAAGGAAATACATTGGGCGCCGATGCCTATATCACCAAACCTTTTTCCAATGCCGATGTGGTCAGGCAGGTCAAAGATCTTCTCTCCGAATGAAACTAGACAATAAATTCTGGTTGTTTGCCCTGGTGTGTATAGGGGTTACCACTGCCATTTCCGTGACCCTGACGGTGATTTTCTGGCAGCAGATCAATCCGTCCGAGCAGCAACTGTTGATGAGTCTGTTTAAGGGGCAGATGTGGTACTTTTTCAGCATCGGTGTATTCCTGATGGCCGCCTTTGGCTTCACCCTGGACTGGTTTTTCCGCTTTTACATCATTCCTTTGAGTCAACTCATCGAAGAGACCCGAGTGATGAATACCGTCAACCCGGCCCACCGACTGAACATCGACGGCAGCCGGGATGTAATGACCCTGTCGGAGTTGATCAATACCCTTGCGG
The DNA here is from genome assembly GCA_014237405.1 of Desulfosarcina sp. Classification (GTDB taxonomy): domain Bacteria; phylum Desulfobacterota; class Desulfobacteria; order Desulfobacterales; family Desulfosarcinaceae; genus Desulfosarcina. Next base: position 77,172 of record JABZFO010000186.1, read on the forward strand.
ACCAGTGCGAAGCGGCCATTTATGTCATCGACCAGACCGTTGAATCGGCAAAAGCCAAGACCGAAGCTGAAAAGAACATCCTGGCCACCATCATGGCCGAGTTGACCCAGGGGGTGTTGGTCTGTGATACCGTGGGTCGGATTCTGCTTTACAACCGGCAGGCACAACGGGTGCTGAACAAGTCACAAAAAACAGACGCTTCGGGTGATGGGGAGGAGGGAAATGGTCTGACACCCGACGGCTTCGTCGGTTTACATCGGTCGGTCTATTCCCTGATCGATAAGCATCTGGTTCAATATGCGCTTAAAAACATTCAACGTAAACTGGACCAGGAGAAGGAAAATGCCTCCGCCCACTTTGTGGTGGTGACATCAAACCGGCGACAACTCCATGCGGAAACCCTGCCGGTATTGGACGAAAACAAACGATTTGCCGGTTTCGCTCTCATATTCACGGATATTACCGCTCAACTGGAACATGACGGTCGTCTGAATCATCAACTGAAAAGGATGGCCAAAACCCTTCGATCCTCGATTGCGGCTATGCGATCGGCAGTCGATTTGATGATTCAGTTCCCGGATATGGCGGCCGACCAGAAAAATAAGTTCATGCAGATCATCTCCTCCGAAACCCAGTCTTTGAGCCGAATGATGAGAACTGAGCTGACGGAACCGGCGGCCTATACTAAATCTCGTTGGCCCTTATCACCCATCCTTGCCACCGACTTTATCGCTACCCTCAGAGACGAAGCCATGGCTATCGCCGCATTGACGGTCAACGTGGCCGAATGTGATGCCAAGTGCATGATTCGGGTGGATAATTATTCACTGATATTGGCCATGCTATTTGTCCTCGAGAAACTCAAGGAAGAGTGTAAGGTAACCTGCGACCGATGCCGATTGACGGCGCCGGGCAACCTGGTCCAAGTGGATTTGATCTATCAGGGAGAACCGGTAAAAATTGAGACCCTTCGTAAATGGAACGACCAGCCATTGGCGGAATTTGAGAAAGACTGTTCATTGACCCTACGGGAGGTACTCGAACATCACCACGCAGAGATCTGGCCCTATGCCGAAGAACAAGATGGCAACGACGCCTGCCTTCGACTGTTCATCCCCATGGTTCAATCAGATAGAGCGTCGGAGGAACTCCGCCAGGTCACGCTGCTGCCAAAAAACCGGCCGGAATTTTACGACTTCGACCTGTTCAATCAGGTCGGCCAGACCCCGGAAATGGAAAAGCGATTGCTGGGGGAACTCAATTATACGGTGTTTGACACGGAAACCACCGGGTTGGATCCGCGTGGCGGTGATGAAATAATATCCATTGGCGCCATTCGTGTGGTCAACGGCCGCTTGCTACACACGGAGACCATCAATCAGCTGGTGGATCCCCGTCGCTCCGTTCCGGCCGAATCCATCAAGTATCATGGTATCGACGACCAGATGCTTAAGGCGAAGCCGACAATTGAAAAGGTGCTGCCCTTTTTTCACCGGTTTACCCAGAACACGGTGCTGGTGGCACACAATGCCGCCTTCGACATGCGGATGCTGCAAATGAAGGAGAAAGAGACAGGGATTCGGTTTGTCAACCCGGTGCTCGACACCATGCACCTTTCTACCATCGTCCACCCGGCCCACAACGACCACACCCTGGACACCATTGCCCAGCGGCTGGGGATCACCATTTCCAAACGGCACGACGCTCTTGGAGATGCCATCGCTACCGGTGAGGTATTCCTCAAAATGATCCCGCTGCTCAATGAAAAGGGGGTTTACACCCTCAGGGAAGCCCTGATTGCCTCACAACGAAGCTACTACGCCAGTCTTAAATACTGAAAACCGTTGGTATAAAGAAGAGCAAAGAACCCCCGTGACCCTTAAAAAAATTTTCATCGATACCAACATTCAGTCCCACCCTGAAACCGAACGGATTTGCCGCCGTCTCGACCTGCCTGCCGAACGGGTGGATGACCCTGTTTCGCTTTATCAATGGATCAACAGCGCTGCGGATCCAGTTAGCCGCGGAAAGCAGGTGCTCTACCTGACCTGGAATAAAGGCGGGTTTTTAAAACCATGTCCTGGCACCCGTGAATACACTTGCTGCGATTACCAGATCCTGCATGTGGCATCCTTTTGCACCATGGATTGCTCCTACTGTATCCTTCAAAGCTATTTCCACCCGCCGTTGTTGCAGTTTTTCGTTAATCGTGAAGATCTGGACGCGGAACTGACCATGCTTTTCCAAAAAGAGGCGATCAGCCGGGTGGGCACCGGGGAGTTCACGGACAGCCTCATATGGGAGCGGTGGACCGATCTGACCGGCTACCTGGTCTCCCGTTTTTCCGCCCAGGACAAGGCAGTGCTTGAGTTGAAAACCAAGACAGTCAACATTGAACGGCTCAATGGCCTGGACCACCGGCGAAAAACCATTCTCTCCTGGTCATTGAACACACCGGACGTCATGAAACGTGAAGAACGGGGAACCGCCTCCCTGGAAGCCCGGCTGGCGGCTGCTGCCCGGTGCCAGCAGTGGGGATACCCGCTGGCTTTTCATTTTGATCCCATGGTGATTTACGCAGGCTGTGAAACGGATTACCGGCAGGTGGTAAAACAGCTTTTCCAGCTCATTTTGCCGGAAAATATTGTCTGGATCAGTCTCGGCACCTTCCGTTTCATGCCGGCGCTCAAACCGCTGATCTCCCAGCGGTTTCCCAAATCCAAAATTGTCTATGGCGAATTCATTACCGGTTTAGACAACAAGATGCGCTACTTTAAACCGCTGCGCATCGCCCTTTACCGGAAGATGGTGGATTGGATTCGATCCGCGGCGCCGGAGGTGACCGTCTATTTCTGTATGGAAGATAGTGAGGTGTGGGAAAAGACCATGGGATTTGTTCCGCCCCCGGACGGTGGATTGGGTCGGATGCTGGACAGCAGTGCCATCAAGATCTGTGAGTTGACGCCGTGATAAAAAATAGCATGAGATTTTGGATTGGCCTGATTGTGCTGATCCTCGCCGCCTCGATTGCCTCCGGCGATGCTCAATCATGGGTCACGGCCAGGTGGGTCGCTGATGGGGATACCATCGTTCTGCAAGATGGCCGGCACGTGCGCTATATCGGCATCGACACCCCTGAGATCGATCATAAGAACCACCGGGCCGCACCCATGGGATATGAGGCTCAATCGATGAACCGCCAGCTGGTGGAAGGATGGCAACTCCGGCTGGTTGACGACCGGGAAAAAACCGACCGGTACGGCAGGGCACTGGCCTATGTTTATCGCAGCGACGGACTTTTCGTAAATGCCGAACTGGTTAAAGGCGGCTTTGCCCATGTGCTTTACCATTTCCCCAACACCCGGAACCTGAAAACTCTGCTTTCAGGCCAGCGGGATGCCATGAAGGCCGGCAGGGGAATCTGGCGATTTGTGGATAAAGATGAAAAACCGCTGCGCCCCTACCGGGGCAACCGGCGCTCCAAGCGGTTTCATGCCGACGGCTGTCCGATGGGGGATAAAATTTCTCAAAAGAACAGGGTGCACTTTGCCAATCAATGGGCGGCTTTCTGGGCCGGCTATGCACCGGCCAGGGAATGCATTGAATTCCCGAAAGGGAAATAAAAAAAGGGTTCAAGGATTCAAGGAGTCCAGGGTATTTAGGGTCGCGGTAAAAAATAAATCCACAAAGATTGCGCCGGATTTGGGGTCGTCTTCAAGGCGCGCCAAAGGGAGCGTATTTGTTATACATGACTTTTGGCGCAACGCTGAAGACGGGCCAAAAGACAAGCAATACTGTGGATTTATTTATTTCCGAGGCCCTTATACCCGGATGTTATAAGGAATTGGACCCGCTGCTCCAAACAAGCATATCGGCTACCGACCAGATATCACTTGAATCCTCGAATCCTTGGCCCCTTGAACCCTTTATTGTTCTTAACCCATCGACTACCCTTCTGCTTCGGCTCTCAGCTGTTCAACCACTTTCGTGGCAATCTGGGCCGGCACTTCATCGTATCGCAAGAATTCCATGGCGTACATGCCGCGGCCGCCGGTCATGGATCGCAGGTCCGGCGCATAGGTCTGGAATTCTGCCAATGGCACTTCCGCGTTGATCACCTGGTTCTTGCCAGCGGAATCCATTCCGAGAACGCGTCCCCGACGGCTGTTCATATCGCCCATGATGTCACCCATATATTCGTCCGGGGTGGTCACCGTAACTTTCATAATGGGCTCCAGCAGCACCGGCTTTGCCTCTTCACAGGCCTTTTTATAGGCGATGGAGCCGGCAACCTTGAAGGCCATTTCCGAAGAGTCCACGGCATGGTAGCTGCCGTAGTCCACGGTGGCTCGAAAATCCACGCAGGTAGCACCGATTAGAGGTCCTTTCTGGCAGGCCTCCACAATTCCCTTTTCAACTGCCGGAATGTACTGTTTGGGAATCACCCCCCCCACGATGGCATCCACAAATTCGAAACCGGCACCCCGGGGAAGGGGCTCTATGACAATCCAGCAGTCGCCGTACTGGCCGTGCCCACCGGACTGTTTCTTGTGTTTACCCTGGACGCGGACTTTCTTCTTAATGGTTTCCCGGTAAGGAATTTTTGGTGTTTTGAGCAGGACTTCGACATTAAATTTTCGTTTGAGCTTTTCGATGGTGCTCTCGATATGGACCTGACCCAAGCCGGACAGCAGAATCTCTTTGGTTTCCGCATTGCGCTCCAGCTTTAAAGCCGTGTCCTCTTCCAGCAGTTTGGTCAGAGAAATGTAAATTTTATCCTCATCACCGGTGGCTTTTGATTCCAGGGCAAACGAGATCAGCGTGGGCATGGGTTCGGCACAGATGTAGCGGATCTTGCTGCTGTCGTCACATAGCGTGTCACCGGTTTTGGTTTCCTTGAGTTTGGCCACCGCCACGATGGATCCGGGTCCGGCTTCCGTAGCCGGCTTCTGCTCTTTGCCCACAATGGTGAGCAGTTGGTTGAATCGCTCCTTGGTTTCTTTGGTCGAATTGTAGAAATTGCCGTCACTGCCAAGCTTTCCGGAAACCACTTTAAAAATGGTCAATCTGCCCGCATAGGGATCCGCCACAGTCTTGAAAACAAAGGCTGAAAAGGGAGCATCCGGGTCCGGCGCCCGTTCAATGATTTCATCGTTGGCTGGATTCACGCCCTGTTTGGGCGCTTTTTCAAAGGGAGCGGGCAGGCATGTGGTGATGAAATCCATGAGTAGGTCCACGCCGATATTACCGGTGGCGGAACCGCAAAGGACCGGTGCAAAGGTGCGTGACAGGATACCTTTTTTCAGGGTATCCCGGATGTCCTGATTAGTGATCGTCTCTCCCTCCAGGTAGCGTTCGATCAAATCATCGTCGGCCTCGGCCACATTTTCGATGAGTGTCTCCCGCTCGGTCTCTACCGTGTCCTTCATATCGGCAGGAATCTCTATCTCTGTTGCGTTACCGCTGTCGTCGTAGCGGTAAGCTTTCAGGCCGACCAGGTCCACGATTCCGCTAAAATTGTCTTCGGCACCAATGGGAAGCTGAAGGATAATGGGCTTGGGGGACAGGCATTGCGTCGCATCCTCGACGGTACGGGTGAAATCGGCACGCTCACGGTCCAGCTTGTTGATAAAAATAGCACATGGCAGTTCGTATTCGGCTGCAAAATCAGCAACCTGTTCGGTCTGTACCTTGACGCCGTCAACGGCATCCACAAGAATGAGAGCGGTATCCGCTGCCTGCATGCACAGCTTGGCATCGGAGATGAAGTTCTGATCGCCTGAGGTGTCAATCAGACTGATGGTATGTTTTTTCCAGGGCAGTTGAAAAAAACCGCTGGAAAGACTGGCCTGCCGCTTGAGTTCTTCCGGTTCGAAATCCATCACCGTGTTGCCGTCTTCCACGCGTCCGATCCGGGTGGTCATACCGGCCTTGTTAATCATGATTTCAGCAAGGGAGGTTTTTCCCGCCCCCCCATGGGCAACCAGTGCAACATCTCTTAAGGTTTCATTCATTTGGCCCACTCAAACTCCTCTCTCCATTGTATTTTCTGCACAATCGGCAGATTTTTATTAAAACAAATATTATTAGATCGGCGTTCAAAAAAAATCAAGTTCAAAAACCTGATTAACAATCGGAATCCGATTGTCTCAGCAGGATGATGAATTCCTGGTTTCCCTTGGGGCCCAGAACAGGGGAGGGGATTACCGGGCCGCATATAAGCGACTGCCGGGTAAAGAAAAGGCGAAGATCTTCGATAATTTCAGCGTGAATTGCAGGATCCCTGACCACGCCACCCTTGCCGACCCTGCCTTTACCGGCTTCGAACTGGGGCTTGATCAAGGCCAGGATGATACCATCTGGATTTAAAAATTGCAGCGTTGATGGAACGACGATTTTCAGGGAAATAAACGAAGTGTCGATGGTCACCAGATCAACGGGGCGGGTGATCAGTGCCGGATCTATTTTTCGGATATTGGTCCGTTCGATGACAACCACCCGGCGGTCCTGCCTCAACGACCATGCCAGCTGGCCATATCCCACATCCACAGCAAAAACCTGGGCGGCGCCGTGTTGCAGCAGGCAGTCGGTAAAACCGCCGGTCGAGGCGCCCACATCGAGGCAGACCATGCCGGTGCCATCAATGTGATTTGCTTTCAGGGCCGCTTCCAGTTTCAGCCCGCCTCGACTTACATAAGGCAGATCATTGCCTTTGACAGAGATCTGGATATCCTCGGGAAACCGGGCGCCAGGCTTGTCGCAGGGAGAGTGGTTTACCAACACCCGGCCGGCCATGATCAGGGCTTTTGCCCGATCCCGACTTTGGCAGAACTTTTTTCCAACGAGAAGGGTATCGATTCGCTTTTTCAGGGCCATACGACTGTTCTCAAGTTGAGATAGATAGCGCAGCGTTAATGATGGCCGCTGCATCCACCTGATATTTGCTGCGCAGGAAATTCTGTGGGCCGTGCTCAACAAAATGATCGTTGATCCCCAACCGTTTGACGATGACGTCATTGATTCCATGGTCGCTCAATAATTCGAGAATCGCGCTGCCGAATCCGCCTTGAATAGCATTCTCTTCAACGGTGATGATATGGCGGATGTTCCGAGCCAGGGGAATGATCAGTTCATGGTCCAAAGGCTTGATGAACCGGGCATTGACCACGGTTGCCCGAATACGATGGTCTTCTTTCAGCAGGGAAGCGGCGCATATCGCTTCGCTCACCCTACTTCCCACGGCAAGGATCAGCAGGTCGTCGCCGTGGCTAAGAATCTCACCTTTGCCGATGGGAATAATCGTAAGGGACGTTTCCAGATCCACCCCGGTTCCCCGCCCCCGTGGATATCTCAGGGCGATGGGGCCGTCGTGAACCATGGCGGTGGCCAGCAGGTGGCGAAGCTCATTTTCATCCTTCGGGGCCATGACCACCATGTTGGGGATGGTTCTCAGAAAGACGTCGTGGATGACCTGATCGTAGGCGCGTTGGAGAAAGGTGGAATAGATGGCCACTACCGGGCGGAATCCTTCGGTGGCCATGCCGGCAGCGAAGGTGACGCCGTGCTGTTCGGCAATGCCCACATCGAAAAATCGATCCGGGTATGCCTTGGAAAAAGGGGCCAGCCCGGTGCCTTCGGGCATGGCGGCAGTGACGGCAATGATTTTGTCGTTGGTTTTGGCCAGTTCCACCATGGTCTTACCGAAAACCTCGGTATAGCTGGGTACATTGGTGGCCTTTTTGCGGCAGATTCCCGTATTCACGTCAAATGAGCTGACGCCGTGGAAATAGATGGGATTCTGTTCTGCCTGCCGGTATCCCTTGCCTTTTTTTGTAATCACGTGAAGGAGGACCGGCTCGTCCATTTTTTTGATATTTTTTAGAATATCAATTAAATGATCCAGATTGTGCCCGTTGATGGGCCCGAAATACTCGAAGTTGTACGCCTCGAAGAGCATCCCCGGCGTCACGAAGGCTTTGAAGGACTCTTCGCTCCGTTTGGCCAGCCGGTATACATTTTCGCCGATCCGGGGCAGCGATTTGAGGAATTCGCCAAACTCTTTTCGCATCATCTGGAGCTTTGATGCCGAAAACGTTCGGCTGAGCAGGGAGGAGAGAGCGCCGACATTATGGGAGATGGACATCTCATTGTCGTTTAAGATAACGATCAGGTCCTTGTCCTTGTGCGTGTCTCCCGTCTGGTTCATTCCTTCGTAGGCAAGCCCGGCAGTAAGCGAGCCATCTCCGATGACCGCCACCACTTTGGAAAGGTCTTTTTTAAGGCGTTTGGCACAGGCAATGCCCAGACCGGCGGAGATGGATGTGCTGCTGTGTCCTGTGGTAAAGGGGTCGTATGGGCTCTCGCTGCGTTTGGTAAACCCGGAGAGGCCGCCATGGCGGCGAAGGGTAGGGAACTGATCGCGGCGACCGGTGAGCAGTTTGTGGGCGTATGCCTGATGGCCCACATCCCACAGAATTTTATCCTTCGGTGTGTCGAAGACATAGTGAAGGGCAATCCCCAGTTCAACGGCGCCGAGGCTGGAGGCCAGGTGACCGCCAGAGGTGGATACCACATCCACGATGATTTTGCGGATCTCTTTTGCCAAACCGGGCAGTTCTGAACGGTTCAGTTTTTTCAGATCGTGGGGCGAGTTTATTTGTTCAAGCAGATGTGAGGATTGGCGCAAAATTCCAGCTCCCTTAATCAGTGTGTCCGTCCACAAAAGGTAGGTTTTGGTTCAGGCCAAGGCCGCAGCGATGTTGAAACCGCAGGTGTAGCAGCGCTACGTTGAGGATTTCAACAGAGCGAGAACGCCGGCCTGGGCCGAAAGATGTCTTTTGTGAATGGACATAAATTATCGGTTCCTTTCGATGATATAATGCGCAATGGCACGAAGGGAATTCGCTTTACTATCAAAAGTGTCAAGAGCCTTCAAGGCATTGTTCACCAATTGGCCGGCAAGTGTCTCGGCACCGGCAAGACCAAGCAGCGACGGGTAGGCGTTTTTCCCCCGGATCTGGTCCGTACCGGTGGCCTTTCCCAGTCTTTTCGGGTCCCCTTTCACGTTGAGGATGTCGTCGGCCACCTGAAAAGCCAAGCCGATATTTTGGGCATAGGCGTGCAGTGCGTACCGCTGGCGCTTCGACGCTCCTGATACAAGCGCACCTGCCTCCACTGAAACTTCAATCATTTTTCCTGTTTTTAGTCGGTGGAGGGATTCCAGAATAACCAGCAGCCACCGGTGTTGATGGCCGGACGCACACTGGGTGCCGGCAGTCGCAAGGTTTTCAAAGGCCAGGGTCAACAGCGCATCGCCGGCAAGGATAGCCGTCGCTTCATCAAATTGTACATGGCAGGTGGGTTTGCCGCGTCTTTTTTCGTCGTCGTCCAATGCCGGCAGGTCGTCATGGATCAGCGAATAGGTGTGGATCAATTCCAGGGCACAGGCAAGGGGAAGCACCGTTTCCCGGTTGCCGCCAACCGTTTCCGCTGCGGCGATGCACAGTACGGGCCGCAGTCGTTTTCCGCCGGCCATAACTGAATAGGCCATGGCACGGGATATCTGTGTAGCCGTGGATGGGCCGCTCAGACAGTGCTGCAGCATTTCATCCACCATCTCCCGCGCTTCGCAAAGGTACGATTTCAGATCGAACATCATACGGCCCACTTACGCTTCCACATCAAACGGTTTTTCTTCAGGTTCGCCCTTCTCATCAGCCATTAACAGCGTTACCCGCTTTTCCGCTTCATCGAGCGTCTCCGCACAATACCGAGACAGTTTGATGCCGGTCTCGAACTTTTCCAGTGACTTTTCCAGTGGCAGGTCACCGGATTCAAGTGCTTTGACGATTTTTTCCAGATCATTGATCGCTTTTTCGAAACTCGGTTTTGCCTTGGGTGCCATATAAATCAAACTATCCTTTCTATTTGTTCATCTTTTTTCTTTGCGTTCACAGTGACGTCCAATGCACCGTTTCCCAATAATATTTCAAGGTGTTGGTCGACTTTTACTTTTTTTGCGCTGCGAACGATGGATTGATCGGGCAGCGTTCGGGTAATGCTGTATCCGCGCTGCAATATGGCCATGGGATTCAGCGCATCGAGCATGGAAACGTTTCTGGAGATGGCGGTCTGTCTGTCACGGACCATCTGGCTCATGCGGGTGAACAATGCTCGCTGGCGTGTAATGACGTGGTCCTTCATCGTGGCCACCAGTTTGGCCGGCGACACGTGAAACAGCATATTATTGCTATAGGCAACACGCTCTTTTTTCCGCACTAAGGTGTCCATGACCGTTGATGCGAGGCGCATGGAATAGTCATCAATCCGTATTCGCATATCCTGAAGCCGACGCCGGGGATGGATGATTCGACTGGATAATCCAATCAGTTGATTATTCAATAATTTCAATAAAGAATTAATCGTTCGATAAAGTTGTTGATTAACATCATCGAGCCGCTGTTTAAGTTCATTTTTCGATGGAATCACGATTTCTGCAGCTGCGGACGGCGTCGGTGCCCGAAGATCAGCTACGAAATCGGCAATAGTGAAATCCGTTTCGTGGCCGACGGCTGAAACAATCGGTATGCTGGATGCAAATATGGCCTTGGCCACATGCTCATCGTTAAACGCACAAAGGTCTTCGATGGATCCGCCGCCACGGGCCAATACGATGACATCCGTTTCGCCAATGGAATTTAACATGCGGATGGCGTGGATAATCTCGCCAGGCGAGCGATCACCCTGGACGGTGACCGGAATCACCTCCAGTGGCAGGTTGGGAAAGCGTCGCTGCGCCACGTTGATGAAATCGCGTACGGCGGCACCGGTAGGTGAAGTTACGATACTGACTTTTTTCGGTAACGCAGGCAGCGGTGACTTATGCTGCGCGTCAAACAATCCTTCGTCGGAAAGCGTTTGTTTCAGTTTTTCAAAGGCAATCTGGAGGCTGCCGATGCCTTTGGGCTCCATGTATTCTAAAATAACCTGGTACGACCCTCTGGGTTCGTACACACTGATGCGTCCTAGACCAATGATCGACAGCCCATCTTCGGGTCTGAATTTTAGGGCGCTCGCCTGAGTACGGAACATCACCGCGCTGATTTGTGAGCGCTGATCCTTGAGGGTAAAATAACAATGGCCTGATGATGGAACTCTGAAGTTTGATATTTCTCCTGATATCCATATGAAAGGAAACGAATCTTCAAGTAATGCCTTAATTTTTTTATTCAGCTCAGTGACTTCGTAGACATGTTGCCTGGAGTGATTGGAACCTGTGCTGTTTATAGCCATAGAATCGATGTGGGGTGCTCAGAAACGGTCTTTTCGCCCAATCTCTGCGTTATGCTCAAAGTTTCTGGACGGACATTTGATAGTAATTATAAGATCAATAACGTCCGATAAGATATATTATGTAAAATTACAGATTAAGAACCTTTGATGTCTCCACTATTTTTCTTTTGTCCGTATTTTTGAATGATGTCCCGAACAGCCGGCACCACGAACAGATTTTCATGAGGCAGATCAAAAATTGACTGTGCTAAAAACTTCGCCTTTTTGTGTAGGGTGATATTTTTATCGATGATGCAGTGCATTTTCCCCTTGATTAGGCAAAATCCGCTTTTCACTGGTATTCCGCTGGCTCGAAAGCTCTGTTCGGAAACCGTTACATCGAGTTTTTCCGCTAAATCTTTCAGTTCCTGGTAGATTTGATCAGGTTTCATGGCACGACACAAATTAAAATTTTTAATTTTTAATTTTGAATGATGAATTAATGTATTCTGTCTATTTTTTAATCGATAGCATTCCTTCATTGAAAATTTAAAATTTAAAATTATATTTCCTCTCGAAGTTGTAAAAATCGTCGCGCTATTCATATCAGCTTTATGCTTGAAAATAAAGAAACCTGTGTTATGTTTTGAAGATACATGTGAAATTGGAAATCAATGTCCGTCCAGAAACGAGGATTTTCGTTCAAGATCAAGGCATGCGAAAAATTTTACCACAGGCATATGGTTGATATTCCGAGGATAAAATTTTGAGCATAACGCAGAGATTGGGCGAAAAGGCCGTTTCTGGATGGGCACTCGTTAGAATTATAAACATACGGAGGTCTTAGATGCAGTCTATTCCAATGGAAAGAACCCAGGCACAAGTTCAGGTTAATACTTTTGTGCGAAGCGTGTATAACTGGATGGCAATCGGTCTTGCGTTGACCGGCGCTGTGGCATGGTTTGTGGCACACAACGAACCCGTTCTCCGGTTCGTCTACCAGGCGCGCTGGATCTTTTTTATCGGGGAATTGGCCCTGGTTTTCATGCTTGCCGGACGGGTCCATAAAATGAAGGCTTCTACAGCCACCAGCATGTTCATGTTTTATGCGGCTCTAAATGGAGCGACCATGTCCTTCATTTTTCTCGTGTATACCATGTCATCCATTGCCTCCACCTTTTTCATCTGCGCCGGGACCTTCGCTGTTTGTAGCGTCTTTGGCTGGGTAACCAAACGTGATCTCACCGGTCTTGGCAGTTTCATGTTCATGGGACTGATCGGTATCATCATCGCATCCATTGTCAATATTTTCCTGAAAAGCCCGGCCATGCAGATGATCATCAGCTATATCGGCGTGCTGGTTTTTACCGGGTTGACCGCTTACGACACCCAAAAACTCAAAACCATGGCCATTTCCCAACCGGCTGGCCTGGATGCGGCGGTGGTCAGAAAAGGCGCAATTATCGGCGCCTTGACCCTCTACCTGGATTTCATCCTGATGTTCCAGTATTTTATAGTTTATTGGGTTCGTTGAGTTTATTGGGTTTGTTGGTTAATTCGTGTCCATTCAAACCAACCAACTAATCAAACCAATTAAACAACTAACCTTTTCCTATCAATCCCTCAATCCCCAATTCAACATTCAGAATTAATTACCCCAATTTCCGTGCGACCACCGACGCAATTTGCCGGCACAAGGCTTTCGTTTCCTGCTCAGTGGGCCCCTCCACCATGACCCGGCATTGGGGCTGGGTACCTGAATAGCGGACCAGAACACGTCCCTTATCCCCCAACTGCCTTTCCACATCGTTGATTGCCCGTGCGATTCCCTTTATCGTATCGATTTCCGGTTTCGATTTGACAGCCACATTGATCAGGCACTGAGGAAAAACGGTCATAACCGTAGCAAGATCTGACAGCGGTTTGCCCGATGACTGCATGGCTTCCATGAGTTTCAAGGCCGCCAGCATGCCGTCTCCTGTCGTATGGTGGTTTAAAAAGATCATATGCCCGGAATTTTCGCCACCTAAAACAGCACCTACCTTTAGCATCTCCTCCACGACACAGCGGTCGCCGACATTGGCTTTGATGTGAGCGGTCGCCATTTTCTTAAGTGCGAACCCAAAGCCCATGTTACTCATGACCGTAGTGACAACCACCGGGTTGGCCAACAGCCCTTTTTCTTGCATATCTTTGGCACAGATGGCCATCACTTGATCTCCGGAAAGCACCGTTCCTTTTTCATCCACCGCAATCAATCGATCGGCGTCCCCATCGAACGCCAAACCTAAGTCGGCGTTTTCAGCCACGACCATCTTGGCCAGCGCACCCGGATGCTGGGATCCGCAGTTATCGTTAATGTTGGTTCCGTCCGGCTTGCAAAAAATGGTTTTCACCGTTGCATTCAGTTTTTCGAAAAGCACTGGTGCGATCTCACTCGCGGCACCATTGGAACAGTCAATGACAAGCTTCATCCCAGCGAGCGAGATGCCAGTGGAAAGGCAGTTTTCCAAAAACCGGCGATAGTGGTCCTGGGCATCATCGACATGATGAATCATACCAACCCGTTTGATCGTTTCGCTTTTTTTGTAAAGCGACACATCATCTTTAATCAGTTGCTCAATGGAACGTTCGGCATCATCGGAGAGTTTGTATCCATCACTTTTAAATAGTTTGATGCCGTTGTCGTAAAATGAATTGTGGGAGGCGGAAATCACGATGCCGGCATCAAATCCGTTGGTTGAGGTCAGGTATGCCACCCCCGGTGTGGGAATAACACCGGTCAGGTAAACATCTTTTCCCATGGAGCAGATGCCTGCGGCAAGCGCGCTGACGAGCATGTCCCCGGAGATGCGCGTATCCTGGCCGATTAAAAAGCGGCCTGAACCATGTTTCTCGCCATCGAAAAAAGCGGCGATGGCCCTTCCCGCTTTGACTGCCGTCTCACAATCGAGGGGGTATTGGTTGGCCACTCCCCTGATGCCGTCAGTTCCAAATAGTTTGTCCACAATGATACTTTCCCTGCTTGTTAACTTCCAAACAACCAGACCCCAAAGTCCTTGATACGCTTTCGAGGAAGTTTTTCGGGCCTTAATTCCACTGATCCCGCGCTCGGTCAAATTTGATGAATAGGAAAGTCGAGATATCCTCTTTTTCAATTATCGGATTGCCGGAAACAACGCCAGCATTTGCCCGGCAACCTCGTCAACAATCTGTTGAAGCCAGACAGTTCCGATTTTGCTTTCTTCCGCTTTCAGGTTTTTAATGACATCAATATAACTGGGGCCAACCTGTTTGATATTTCTCTCGATGATGGTTAAAAATACCTCGTTTTTATTTTTATCTATCTGCTCCAGATATTCGCAGATCAAATCACCTGCCTGGTTTCTATTTTTATAAAGCTCATCCTTTTGCTGAACGAGACTGGAAGCGGCGCTATCGCCCATCTGCTGCTGATACAGCCTTTTGGACTCGTCCAGCTTTTCACAAAAGGCAATAAAGCGTTTGATTCGTTCGGAGATTGCCAGGCGCAAGGTGTCAGTCAAGCCCTCATAAAGCTCTTGGGGAAACCGGTTTCCGATAAATTGACGGCGAACATGGGTGTACCAGGCCATCAACGCCACCAGATTGGCCATATAAATAAAGTTCTTGAAGGCTTGTCGCTTAACGTTCCTGTAGATGCCCGTGGAATAGGGAACACTCCCTCCCCTGCCCCTGCCCTCGAATACCAGCCGATCCGGCTTGAGCTCATCCTTGCGATACACCGATCCAGCAGCAATCACCGTCCCATAGGCAACGCGGCAGGGGCCCACCAATCCGCCCTGCCCGCCCAGAAAAATGGGATTCTGGTTGAGCATCACGCCGTTGGGGACGTCACCCATCATTGATGCGGTGGCCTTGTCCTGGTTGGGTGTATAGTTGAAGTGGATATAGGAACTGCCCACTTCACTGTGATTCTTGCGACTGGTGCCGCCGGCCATGAAACAGTCACAGAAATTAATCAGACTGCCCAGGGTGACAAAGGGAAACAGGATGGTCTGCTTCAATCCCACGGTGTGGGAGATGCTAGCCTGCTCCTCAAAAATTGTGCCTGCCCTCACATGGGCGCCGGAACCGGCTTCGGCGCCCTCTAAAAAAACGGCATTTTCAAAATAGCCGCCTTTAAGCTGCACATCAGGCCCGATCTGGCAATTGTCTATGGTAGCTGGTGCTTCAGCGCCGATATGAGCATCAGCCCCGATAAATATGCTTGCCCCAAAAATTTTTGATCCCGAATGGATGACCACACCATCAGAGGCAATTCGATCAATATCAACCTCGTCGCCGATTTCCACGCTTTCAGGGGCTGGTATATTAACGCCTTTTTTAATCAGCCCATCGATTTTTATGTTTTGCTTATCTGCCATAATTGACCATATGTTGTGTCAAAGTTAGGGTCGCGGAAATAAATAAATCCACAAAGATTGCGCCGGATTTGGGGGTCGCCAGTTTTATTTAAAATCAGGCAAGGCGCGCCAAAGGGAGCGTATTTGTTATACGTGACTTTTGGCGCAACGCTGAAGACGGGCCAAAAGACAAGCAAGACTGTGGATTTATTTATTTCCGAGGCTCTTACCATTTAACCGGGGTTGCCTACGTCCCAAAGTACACCTGTTTCATGTTTCACATTTCCAATAAACTATATCAACGACGTCTCCCCCATGATTTCCGTTGGTTTCCCGGCAGCCATGTACCGGTTCCGGATTTCGTTTGACTGGAAAGAAAATAGCATATAAAAAAGTTTAATAGTTTATTTATTTAAAGGAGAAGCTATTATGTCAAGGTCAACAATAATGAAGATAAGCCCTCAGGGACAGATTCGTATACCCAAGAAGATTATGATCGCTCTCGGGATTGAAAAAGGCGATTACGTTGAAGTGGATGTGGAAGAAAGGCAAATTGTATTAAAACCCAGAAAGCTCATTGATCCTTCGCAAGGATGGTACTGGACAAAAGAATGGCAAAAAATGGAGGCCCGCGTTGATGACGAGATCAAAGAAGGGCATGTGTCGCCAAGATTCAAGACTGCGGAAGAAGGATCAAAATGGTTGAAAAAGTAACAGCCTATCAGTTCAGCAGGCGATTTAAAAAAGAATACACTAACTTGCCCAGAGAAATTCAAAAAACCTTTGATCAAAAGCTGCAACTTCTTCTGCAAGATATGTCCCATCCTTCCCTTCGAGTGAAGCGAATCCTGGGAACAAAGACCCGGTGGGAGGGATCTGTTACCATGAAATATCGGTTCACTTTTGAATTTCTTGAAAACGGATTAATTTTTCGGGCAATCGGAACTCACGATATTCTTAACAGGGAATCTCAATAAGGATTAAGATACTAAATTGGATCAGTATACCGTGTTGAATAGGAAATAATTTTTTCAATACTTTTAAGCAATATGGGTGTCAGTTCCAACACGCTTTCAAAGATAGCATAAATTGTATCTGATTTGTACTCATGGGCAATTTCGTTCCTCAACAATCTGATCTGAATAAAATCCTCTGCGGTTTCAATGACCCCCTTTTTTTCAGCCCGATTGATTCTGTCTCTGACAGTTCCTGTGTCTTCCAGGTCCAGTACATCAAAATATCTTAAAACTTTTTGTATAATGATATCACTGAGTCTGGCAAATCTTCCGGTTAATGCCTCAAAACTCTCCAGTTCTTCATTTGACAAATCAGCCTTCACACC
>JABZFO010000065.1 GCA_014237405.1 Desulfosarcina sp.
TGAGACGGGTTGACGCTGGTGACTCGTTTGCTGATATCGCCAACGATCATGGTATATCCCGGCAGGCTGTTCAGAAACGGGTGAGGAAGCTCCGCGGCAAGACCACCAAGGCCATCGTTTCCAAGAAGGTGGAGCAGATCGTCGACCGGAAACTTGACGCCGTTGATCAGCTACAAAAAGTCAATGAATACGCCAACGAGCTTTTAGACCTTTGCATGGCCTGGGGCCGGGGTGACAAAAAGGCGCTGCAAATCCTTGAAAGTCAACGGACCACCCGCACGGTTCGCATAGGTGATGAAGAGATTGACGTCCAGGAGTTCAAATTCAAAGATCCACGCGAATTGGCACTCAAGGCCATGGCAGAGATCCGGGGGCAACTGAAGCTGCAGCTGGAGATATTTCAGGCATTGTATGACTTAAAAGCGGCAGCAGAGTTTCAGGAGGAGATTATAACCGCTATTGGAGAGGTTTCACCCGATGTTCGAAAGCAGATCATTCATAAACTCAACCAAAGACGGGCTATACGATCAGTTGTGCGATTCGCTTGATTGCCGTTTCGGCCTATCAGCGGATTTCAGCGGCTATCAGAACGATCCGGTTGGGTTCGGTGAAGACATCCTAAAGGAATCCTACACCGATGACGTCAAACGCATGATGGAATCAGTTCGTGATAACCCCGTCACCGTCGCAAAAAGCGCCAACGCCACGGGCAAGACCCATGGAGCCGCCCGCGTTGCTGTGTGGTTTTACAAAGCCTTTCCCGATTGCCAAGTATACACGGCAGCGGCTCCACCCGAATCGAATTTAAAAAAATTGCTTTGGGGAGAACTTGGGAGTCTGGTGGAGAACCACCCTGACCTGTTCAAATCAGATACCGTCAAATCCCTTCACATCGAACGATCCGCTAAGAGCTTCACAACCGGTGTGACCATTCCTATGAGTGGAACCGCTGCGCAACGCCAGGCGAAGTTCAGCGGAAAGCACGCTCCGCATCTTTTGTTCATCCTCGACGAAGGGGATGCCATTCCCGACGAAGTTTTCACGGCCATCGAGTCCTGCCTGTCCGGTGGCCACGGCCGTCTGCTGGTCATGTTCAACCCCCGTGCAGAGTCCGGTGAGGCGTATCGCATGGAAAGGGATTCTCGAGCCAATGTCGTCGGCTTGAGCGCGTTTAACCACCCCAATGTAATATCAGGTGAGGACAGGGTCCCCGGTGCCGTTACCCGCGGCGTCACGGTCCGCCGGATTAACGAATGGTGCCGGCCGTTGGTTCGTGGAGAACGGCCGGACAGTGAGTGCTTCGAGCTGCCGGCGTTTCTCGAAGGGGCTGTTTCCGCCAGCCAGGCAGGGACCGGATATCCTCCGCTCAAACCCGGCTGGTTTAAGATCATGGAGCCGGCGTTCAGCTACATGGTTCTCGGCGAATACCCGGCCCAGGGTACCAACGCGCTGATATCTCGGGAGTGGATAGCCCGGGCACGATCCCGCTGGGACGTGTACGTAGCTGAGAACGGCGAACAGCCCCCCAGGGGAACGATGGCAGTCATGGGCCAGGACGTCGCCGAGTTTGGCAGCGATATAAACGTCTCTTGCTTTCGGTACGGCGGTTATGTCGAACGGCTGGTTTTCTGGAGTGGGATTGACACGATGGCGACGTCTGATCGAGCGATTGCTGAGTATCAAGGCCGTAGAGTAACTCTCGCAAACGTTGACGCCACCGGCATCGGCGTCGGCGTCGCCCCATACATGCAACGTCACCGTTGCTCTGCCAATCCGGTCAAGGTGGCCTCGTCGCCCACAAAAACAACGGAAATGGGTGAATTTTACATCCTTCGTGACCAACTTTGGTGGCAGGTCCGGGAGTGGCTCAGAACGGACCCGGGCGCTATGCTGCCACCGGATGAAATGTTACTCGAAGAACTTCAGATCCCCACCTATGAGGTTGTCAACGGCAAGATCCGCACAATGAAAAAGGACGTCATGAAGGACCTCTTGAAACGTTCTCCGGACCGGGCCGATGCCCTATGTCTGACCTTCGCCGAGGGAGATCTTCTTTTTCCGAACCTTTGACCTGCAGGAGACTGAATCGTGAAAGAGTTTGTGACAAAAGCGTGGAAAACCGATCAGGGCTTAATCGCTCATCAACTAGTCGATGAAAACGGTATCGGCAAACCGGCCCGACGATATGTGGCCGTGTATTGCGGAATCAGCTGGCCCAGTGCTGATTCACCGGCCTATTACTGCCTTTTAGGTGAGGAATTTTGCGGACACAAAGACGGGGGGATTATTCGCGGCAAGGTGAGGCTTTTGGCTGAATCTGAATCCGAAGGAATTTCGCTCGATTCTTTTTTTGCCAGGGCTACCGACGATATTTGTCATTTCCGTTGCGACTCGACCTTTGCCGCCGTGGACGAAAAAAAGTACATCGATTTCACCACAGCGTATTATGACTTCTGCTCTGACCGTCAAATCCATTTAGGCCGCATGGAGCAGGCGCCTTTTGAAAAAGAATTCCTGGTTGGAGTCGCGCTGATCGGGGATTGGCATAGATCCGGTCGTCTGGAGATCCCAACAGACTCGATCATCCACCGTCAACTGAAGCAAATCGGAATGCACGACCTGGGCGAGCGTCCGGAAGAGCGTTTTTTTGCAATCAACGCCTTTCGGTTCGCCTTGGGAGCCTTCCACAAGAACAAACCGAATCCAGGAAGAAGACGACGGAGCCGAAGACGAAATGCACGGGTTATATAACGATTTATAAATTATTATATCAGTAGGTTGACGATGAGTTATGCAGGCCGGCGATTGAGGCGGTGTTGACGAACATCAAGAAAAGCGGTACGAAAAAACAACTGGCCGAAGCCGTTAATCAGGTCCGGCCAGTCATTGCCGACCAGCTCGGCGACCTGATTGAAACCTATCGCTATTAGTTATACCGTGAAGGACGAAACCTCGAAAAACAAATCGATAACCAACTCAATGCCACCAAGGGTTTCGTATCCGGCGAAGTGTACGATTCAACCGGTTTCTACGCATGGCGGGACTACACGTTTTCGGCCCGTCATGGGAGCGGAGTTGCCTCCGGTGAACCCGGCAAGAGCCATCACAAGACCGGGCCTACGCATGACAGACCTACAGGTATTCGTCCTGCCATGGGAGCGAAGCGCTTTGGCCATGTCGATTGAAAGGTGGTACTCAATGGTGTTTATGTAGGTGGTTTGGGCTTTGACAGAATTGTCAAACCTAATAAAATCAATATCTTCCCTGAATTCATATCGAGGGAAATGAAATATTCCTTGGATGGGCGTTATCCCTATGGGCGGTTTCTCTTATCACAACTGTACTCACTCTATGGTCCATTCCTGACAAACAAGTACCGTTGCCTGTTCGATAACCAATTCTGTCGCTTTGGCTTGCATATCTGGCGGATATCCGTATTTCCTGAGAATGCGCTTCGCTGGATATGTAACAGGATATAGACAATTTAAGGATTTTGGGAAAAAGTTTTGATATTTATGGCCATAAAGGCTATTCAAGTTGTTGAGTATAATCTATTATTGGCAAATTAGATTTATGCAGATTCTTAATTCTTTCCTTAATTGTTCTTCAAACTTGGCTAAATTCATATTGTTTGCTGTTGGTCCTTGTAACGTTGCAATCCTCCTTTTTGCGAGAGCGATTTGCTATGAAAGATTTCATTGAGATGAATAGTTCGTTGAGATCAATGAGGAAACCGCTATGCTTTATGGAAACTATAGTTTCAAATGCCGATTTGAATCCGAAGCCCACCTGCCTGAATATAAGGGATCGACATTTAGAGGCGTTTTCGGCCGGGCACTCAAACAGGTCGTCTGTGCCCTGAAACGTCAGGCGTGTTCAACCTGTCTACTGAAGCGCGAATGCCTCTATCCGGCGGTTTTCGAGCCCCGCCTGGCAATCGCACAAATAGACAACGGTGGCCGGACAGCGCTGCCCCATCCATACGTTATCCAACCTCCCCCGGACGTTCAAAGCATCTATCCGGAAGGCGCCTCTTTTAATTTCAACCTGCTTCTGTTCGGTTCGGTCAACAAGCGATTGCCCTATTTTGTGTACGCTCTCGATCAAATGGGACGAATCGGCATCGGAAAAAAGATAGATGGCCGCAGAGCCACGTTTCGTCTGGAAGCGGTTGAATCTTCAGGGCAGGAAATCTATGCCGGCGCTGATCAGAAACTGTCCGATACTACCCCCTGCACGGATCTCAAGCTTACACCCGCCAAGGACCAGCAGAAAGAGGACAGTACCGTTGCCCTGAAATTCGAAACACCCCTGCGCATCAAACATCACAATCACCTTTCCCGCGAATTGCCGTTTCATCTCCTTGTGCGGGCCATGCTCCGGAGAGCTGCAACACTGTTGAATCACTACGACGGAGGCGAGCCGGATCTGGATTACGCCGGCATGGTCCGAAGGGCCCGGGATGTTAAGACGGTGGACACCACCCTTGTTTGGGAAGATTGGCGCCGATACTCCCTTCGCCAGGACCAGGCCATGATGATGGGCGGTCTCAAGGGGTCGGTCACCTATGCGGGCGATCTGGGTGAATACCTGCCCCTGATCGATTTTTGTACGAAGGTTCACCTGGGCAAGCAGACCACCTTCGGCCTGGGACGGTTCAGCGTGGAGGAAACAAGGTGAGAAACATCCTGCTGGCCGTTACCGGGCTTTCGCCCCAGGTGATTACCGAAACCCTCTATGCACTCAACCAGATGAACCGGCCGGTTCACGCCATTCACGTCATCACCACCCGGCCGGGAAAGGACTGCCTGCTGTCCCAGCTGCTTGACGGCGGGCACGGGCCCTATTACCGCTATCTGGAGGAGTATGGGGTTCCCGAAGCAGGCATCGATTTCGGTCCCGGGAACATCCACGTGGTTTGTGACAGCCTGGGTGTTGAAATCGAGGACATTTTAGACGAAAGCGACAATGCGCGCGTGCTCACCCGGTGCATGGAACTGGCCTTTCACCACACCCGCGACCTGGAGACGGCTGTCTTTTTCTCCATTGCCGGTGGACGAAAAACGATGAGTGCCTGCTTGACGCTGGCGGCCCAGATGTACGGCCGGCCCCAGGACCGGCTCTATCACGTGCTTGTGCCGCCCGAATTCGAGAGCAACCGGGCTTTTTTCTACCCGCCCAAAAAATCCCGACCGATCAAGATCATGGACAAACACGGCGAGCCGGTTTACAAAGA
>JABZFO010000132.1 GCA_014237405.1 Desulfosarcina sp.
CTCTGGAACAAATTCTGGGCCGGCGGTATTGCCAACCCCCTCACGGCCATCGAGCAGATTACCTACCTGCTCTTTATGAAACGCCTGGATGATCTGGACCTGAAACAGCAGGCCGATGCCGAATTCACCGGCGACGCCTTCATTTCACGATTTTCCGGCAACTGGGTGCCGTCCGAACACCGTGATAAATCAAAAAAGGATCAAAAGCCTTTTGAAATGAAGAAAAATACCCTGCGCTGGAGTGAGTTTAAACGAATGCATGCAGAGGAGATGCTCACCCATGTGCAGAGCAAGGTATTTCCGTTTTTAAAAGACATCAATGGCCAAACATCCAATTTTTCACATCACATGAAAAACGCCGTATTTCTCATTCCCAAGCCATCACTCATGGTCGAAGCGGTCAAGACCATCGACGAAATCTTCGAGGAGATGGAAAAGGACTCCAAAGAAAAAGGCCAGGCTTTTCAAGATATTCAGGGGGATGTATACGAATATCTGCTCTCGGAAATCGCCACTGCCGGTAAAAACGGGCAGTTCCGAACCCCGCGCCATATCATCAAACTGATGGCCGAACTGGTTCATCCCCAACTGGGCCACCGCATCGCCGACCCGGCCTGCGGCACCGGCGGTTTTTTGCTGGGCGCCTACCAGTATGTCGTAACCCGGCTGGCCCTCAAAAAGGGCGCCAAAGACCTACAACCAGATGACGACGGCTTTAAGCGCACCTCGGTCAGCGCCGGCCTCACTGAAAAGGCCAAAAAGATTCTCAATGAAAGCCTGTGGGGTTATGACATCGACAGCACCATGGTGCGCCTGGGGCTGATGAACCTGATGATGCACGGCATCGACGAACCCCACATCGATTACAAGGATACTCTCAGCAAAAGCTTCAACGTGAAAACCACCAAAACCGAACTGCTCTTTGTCGAGACGATCTATGGCCTGCTCAAAAAAGGCGGCACCGCCGGGATCATTGTCCCCCAGGGGGTGCTGTTCGGTGCGGCCAAGGCCTTTGTGGCAGCCCGCAAAATCCTGGTGGATAGTTGCGATCTTAAAGCAGTGATCACCATGCCCAGCGGCGTTTTCAAGCCCTATGCCGGGGTCAGCACGGCCATTTTGATCTTTACCAAAGTTTACGACAAGGAAGACAAGGTCACTGAGCCCGCCACCGAGCATGTCTGGTTTTACGATATGAAAGATGACGGCTATTCCCTGGATGATAAGCGCAACAAGCTGGAAGGATATGGTGATCTTCAGGATATTGCTGCGAAGTTTAAAAAGCGGAACCCCAAAAAAGATACGGACCGCACCCAGAAATGCTTTGCCGTGCCCCGGAAAGAAATTGTTGATGAAAAATATGACTTGAGTTGGAGCCGGTATCATGAGGATGTTTTTGAAGAGATCGAGTATGAAAAACCCGGAGTGATTTTAGAAAAATTGCTGGTGAGTGAGATGGGGGAAGGTTTTGATGAAAAAACGCTTGCCGGGATTCAGGGTGGAGTTGTGAAGGAATTGCTGGAGTTGAAGGGGATGGTGGGATGAATACTCCATTAGTATCGCTTAAAGCGATAATTACATTTAGAGGTGGTGGAACCCCATCAAAAAAGATTGCTGAATATTGGAATGGTGATATTCCTTGGGCTACAGTAAAAGATTTTAAGGGCCTAAAACTATCTGAAACACAAGATTGCATATCCACCAAAGGTCTACATAAAAGCTCGGCAAATTTAATCCCCAAAGGCCATGTAATTATTCCAACAAGAATGGCACTTGGAAAGGCCGCAATAAATACCATCGACTTGGCAATAAACCAAGATTTGCGTGCTCTAATCCCTAAAGGAAAAATTCATACCGAATACCTTCTATATGCACTTCTTAGTTTGTCAGGGGAAATTGAAAAGCACGGTTCAGGTGCGACAGTAAAAGGCATAACCCAAGAAAATTTGTACAAACTAAAAATTCCACTCCCGACCATAGACGACCAAATCCGCATCGCCACACTGCTCAGCCGCGTCGAGGCGCTGATAGCCACCCGCAAAGACAACCTGCGCCTGCTGGACGAATTTCTGAAAAGCACCTTTCTGGAAATGTTCGGCGATCCCGGACAGAATGAGAAAGGTTTGTGAGATCGGGTGTGCCGGTATGGAACATGGACAATATTTCCGTAGATGGCAGATTACAGCCTGATGTTAATTTGTGGGTCACTGATTACAAATTTGAAGAGCTTAAAGGATATTCAGCCATAAATGGCGATGTTATTATTTCTCGTGCTGGAACAGTTGGGAAAATGTGTGTACTATACACCGATTACCCTAAGTCAATAATCAGCACCAACCTCATTAGAGTCCGTTTTGGCAAAGATTTATTGCCGCTCTACTTTGTCTCTCTTATGACTTATTGCAAAGGCCGAGTCGGAAAATTGAGAACTGGGCCGGATGGTGCATTTACCCACATGAACACGGGAATATTGGATAAGTTGCGCTTCCCATATCCTCCCATAGAACTCCAAAACCAATTCGCTACCATTGTTGAAAAATCAGAATCCCTCAAAACCCTCTACCAGCAAAGCCTTAGCGAATTGGAAAACCTCTATGGCGCCCTGAGCCAAAAGGCCTTTAAAGGCGATCTGGATTTAAACCGGATTCCTTTGGAGAAAGTTGCTGAAGAAACGGCTGTCGATGCAGCCACCGAATCAGCCGATCAAATCACCAAACTGGACGGCTACTCCATGTCCGACCCGGCTGAACGGGAGCAACTGATACGGTGGCTCTTTGATGCCTTTATTACCGAGCAAAAAGGAATGTCGTTTTCTTTAGACGACTTTTGGCATCAGGCAGAGATAAAGGTTGTTGACCATATGGATGAAGAGAGCCCGCCACTGAGAGTTGCGGATTACGATAAGGCCAAGGCATGGTTGTTTGACTTGCTGAAAAGTGGCCAAGCTGCCCAACACTTCAATGAAGAGAAAAATCGCATGGAATTGAGCATCAAACAATGAAACTGCTGCGGCTGAAAATAGGTGAACCGTTTCGTTGCCTGCAAACCGGCTTTGAACTGCATTTTCTTCGGGAGTGGGATAAAGACAGCGCCGGCGATTTTGCGCCCTATATTCTGGCCGGACCCAACGGCAGCGGCAAATCCAACGTGCTTGAAGTGCTGGCGGCGATCTTCTATCAGCTGGAATGCCAATACCTCACCTATCGCCCCGATGTTTTGACTCCACCGGACTTCAGCGATGATTTCAGCGGCGCCTTCGTCCAGCAGCAAGGGATTGACGCGCACCGCCCCAATGCCTTTGAACTGGAATACCTGATCCCCATACCGGACCGGTTGCAGGCAGGCAGTACGGATCGTTTTGCCCATATTAAAATCAGCAAAACAGCAGACAGCAGCGCACGGGTGTTTTGGCTGAACCACCCGGACCATGGTGAAGAAAAGCCACTCTCCCGTGTAGACGCCTGGGATCTGTTGCCGCAGTTCGTGTTGGGTTACTCCTCCGGGGAGAACGAAATTCTCAGCCTGCCCTTTTTCAAAATGCGCTTTATCCAGTATGATGAATACCTCGACAGCCTTAAAAACGACCTATCCTATGCCGGCAAACCCGAATCACGCCAGACCTTTCTGGACAACGCTTTTAATCAGGCCATTTTGCTCGGCAATCTGCTGTTTGAGAATACCGACACCTTGCAACCGTTCAGGGAAGAGGTCGGCATTGAGGGGCTTGAACAATTCCGTATCATTTTGAAAAAATCCATTGAAATTTCCACCGCACAAGCCAACGACTTCCCCGAGGGATTCATTCTTGTTGATGAAGACACCGACGGCGGCAAAACATACCGGCTTCCATTACTACACAAATTTGAACCGACCGAAGATCCAAAGGATAAAACCGCGATCCTTGACCGCTTGCAACGCTGCGCCACCTGTCATTACCACGATAGCGAAAACGACACCTTATATCTTGATTACCTGGTGACCGAAGAAACCCGCGAAGCCTTTAGAAACAACTTTGCATCGGCCATCGACCTTTTTCAATACCTGCAAATTTTGCTGACCCTGAACCTCTATTCGGTCAGCGAACCGTTAAAGACCGATCTTTATCTTTCCGACAGCCTCTATGTGAACGAAACCGTTCCCACATTGCCCTCGGATGCACGGGTGATGCGCTTCAAGGACCTGGTGCTGAAAAAGAACGGTATCAGTGAAACTATTTATGCCAAGTCACTCTCCGATGGCGAGCACCAGTTTCTGCACAGCCTGGGCCTTTGCCTGCTGTATAAAAACACAAACAGTCTGGATTCAAAAGTGCAGCGGGAAATGCTGATCACCACCCATACGCCGTTTTTAATCTCCGACAGTATGCCGGAGCAGGTGCTGGTGTTTGACAAGTCAGACGGCATCGTGCGCTTGGACCGCCCTGATTACAACACCCTTGGCGCCTCGATCAATAAGATCACCATGAAGACATTCGGCAAACGGGAAACCATCGGCGGATTTGCCCAGCAGAAAATGGAAGAGCTCAAAGCACGTTTTGAAAAAGGTGAGAATAAAGAGCAACTGATTGATGAGATTAACCAATCCTTGGGTGATTCGGTGGAGAAGGTGCTGCTGATCAAAACCATTCTGGACAGCATGGAAAGGAGTGAAGACTGATGCTCTTTTCCTACGCCTATGTCCCCCATTCCATGGAGAAGATGCAGGAATATATTGATTTCATTTTTTATGAGGTCTGGTGTCAGGCGCCCCAGGGGCAGCCCTTTGGTTTTGACCTTTTTAGAGCCATGCCTGATCTGAAAGAGATCATGGAAGCTTTTTTCTATTCCGATGCCAAAGGCGCGGACTTTTTCTATGGTAATGTCGAAAAAATTTACGGCTTGTTCGTTACACTTATCCCTTCCGAAATTGACCAGCTTAAAGCGTGGTATGCGGGCAACAACGATATCGCAAAGTTGTGCGGCAACGACCCGGCGGTTGCCTTAGCCAGATACAGTGATCTTGAAGCTTTCAATCAAGGCCTTTCCGCATCAATAGCCATATTTTTCAAAGGCCTCTATTCAAAGAACCTGCTGAACCTTGCGGTTCTCAAAGAAAAGATCGGTGAAATCGACGACCACCATACGAAGTTCACCGAAGTCAATAAGCAAGGCAAGTGCCCCTTTTGCGGCATCAATGATGTCAAGGGTATCTATCATAGCAAACGGGAAGCCTATGACCATTATCTGCCCAAAGGAAAATACCCGTTCAATTCCATCAATTTTAGCAACCTGGCGCCCGCCTGCCATGAATGCAACAGCACCTACAAACTCAGCAAGGACCCGCTCTACGATGCCAAGGACCCATTGCTGGCTCGAACCGGCGGTCGCCGAAAATCGTTTTACCCATATCAAACAATAGCCTACACCATCAAACTGGATGTCGTGCTTAATTCCCCGGATTGGACCAACATCAAACCAGACGATGTGATCCTCACCGCAGGTCCTGAGGAGATGAAAGAAGAAATCGACACTTGGCTGGATGTTTACGGCATCGAAGAACGTTACAAAGCCAAATGCTGTGGTGAAAACGACGGCAAATATTGGATTGAACAGGTGATAGATGAGTCTCAAAACGATGGCAAAACGCCCGAAGAGTTTTTATCCATCCTTGCGAGGCAAGCCCGATTGAAACCTTTTGCGGAAGTTAACTTTCTTAAACAGCCTTTTATGGAAGCCTGCCGGCGATCAGGGCTCTTTAACACGTAAAAACAAATAGATAGACAATTAATCATCATCAGGATTTGAGGTGAAACAATGAACGACAGACTTTACTTGCTGAAAATAAGGCTACTTGATATCGAACCGGAAATCTGGCGGCGCTTTGTGGTTCCGGGCAGTATTACGCTGGACCGCCTGCATGACGTCATCCAGATTGTGATGGGCTGGGAAGACTATCATCTTTATTCGTTTACCATCGGCAAGAAGAGGTACACGGAGAATCCGGAATCCAGGGAGGATGGCGCAGATGACGGCAGGTTTCGGCTCGTTGATCTGATTAAACAGAAAGGACGGACATTCGATTATCGGTATGATTTTGGTGACTGCTGGGAGCATGAGATTACGATTGAGGACAACCGGTATTTTAATCCGGAGCTGCAGACAACGGTTGCATGTATTGAGGGCGAACGTGCTTGTCCACCTGAGGATGTGGGCGGGGTACCGGGATATTATAAGTATTACCGGGGATTGATTGATCCTGAGCACGAAGAACATAATAGCTATAAGACGTGGTATGGTGGTTCAGCTTGGAACGGCGTATTTGAAGGCGAGGCCTATGATATCGAAAAGACAAACTGCGAGCTGATGAAGTATCTGCGCTGGTCTCGGGCAAGGTTCAAATCGTGGGAGCCGAGGCGGTGATCACAACTTGAAAATTAGACCTCCCCTGAAAGAGGTCGTGCAGGTTTATCTGGAAGGATAGCGCACGATGGCAAGAAAAAAGAAACAAAGGGATGCCCTGGCTGGGTTGCTGGCGGTTGCCTCACCCAAGGTATTAACAGACTTGATTCTACGGCTCGTGATCGGACGGCCCGATGTTCGTCGGGAATGCTTCGATTTCCTGAAAACGCATGTTTCGCTTACGGATGAACTTGAAAAAAGATCTGAGGGTGAAGTCATATTGGCCCTTTGGGCTGAACTGGCGCCTGACTTGAGCGATTTGGATGAATACGGCGGTGGCGATTATACCACCGAGGATCATGTGGCCGAGCTTCTGGATCAAATACAGAATCAACTTGATTCTAAAAAAGTTGATTCCGATTACCGTCGCGAAATTCTTGATCTGGTGTTGCCTTATATCGAGAGCGGCAATGCCGGTATGAACGATATGCTTTATGATGTTGCCTATGCCACTTGCTATGATGATTCCAACCTGCGCAGCCTGGCGGAGGCTTTCGAAGCCATACAGGGTGATTGGAAACTGGACCATGCCCGTCGTATTTACCGCAATGGGACGCGGAGAATGGTATCGGAACAATGTGTGGGTGCCCCCTTTGTTTTTGCAATTAGCCATGCACTGGCCGCTTCTGCCAATTCCTGTGAAAATCACAAGTCTTAGGGCCTCGGAAAAAATTAAATCCACAGAGATGACGCCGGATTTTTGTTCGCCGATTTTATATAAGATCAGGCAAGGCGCGTCGATGGTTTCATACTGGTTGTATGTGGCCATCGACGCAACGCAGAACACGGGCAAAAACTCGAAATGTCTCCTTCATCATCAATGAGCATCCCAGCGCAATCACCGCAGAAATCAACAATACCAGAAGCATGGTGGTATACCCTTCCAGCGCATAGGCACCGGACGCCTCGCGCGGGTACGCATCGAGGATCTTTCCAAGCATCGGCATATAAACGGCACCACCCAGGAAAGGAAACAGATTGACCGTACCTACGGAAGTGCCGGCGATCTCCACCGGAAAGAGCTCCTTGGTAGCCGTAAAACCGATCACCACGATGGACGACGCACACACGGAAAAAACGAAAAACGCCACGTAAAGCATGGGCAGCGACATGCTGTTGGGGAAAAAGTAAAGCGCTCCCATTTCAAAGACAAGAATCGCTGTGCAGGCGACAAAAGGCTTTTTCCGGCTCTTAAAAACGCGGTCGGAGACAAAACCCAGCAGTGGACTGCCGATGATCATACCCCAGGCAATCATGCTCAGCACAGCGCCGGCAGCTTCGCGGGAAAGCCCGTATACGTGCATCAGGAAAGGCCCGCCCCACAGCCCGCCGAATCCGAAAAAGATGCCGCAATCGAAAAAGAACCACAGGGCCAGAGGCCAGAAGTGCGGGTTGCCCACCACCTGTCGTACCCCCGCCAGCAAAGGGATGTTTTGCGCCGGCACGGGAGGACTCTCGGATTTGGCAGCCAGGTCGGAAATAGCTGGCCAGCCCTTGTCCTGGGGCCGGTCCCGGATGATCAGCCACACCAGCACAACGATAACGAAGGTACACCCGCCGATCAATTCAAATGAGAGCCGCCAGCCGAAGGCCACCGTCATCATGGCCAGCAGCCAGGTGGCTGCCATGACGCCCGC
>JABZFO010000147.1 GCA_014237405.1 Desulfosarcina sp.
TCCGACTACAGCATATCCGAGTTGAAAAACCTGTCCGAAATTTTGGGGTTTCAAAGTGATTTTGAGAGCTTCATTCAGGACCATCCTCATTTTCAGTAATTTGAATCCGATTGTGAGCCATTCATTGCTAGCCTGCCACAGATGCAGCGTTGAGTAAAATACGGCACATTCAATAGTTGCTAAAATTTAGCATGAATTTAGTATCATTTTAGGATGCCATGGCAACACCATTAAAAATCAACCATTTAGAGCTTGCTAAATTACTTGAAAAGGGTTGGCCAAACAAAAAAATTGCCGCTCATTTTGGTTGTTCGCCTGGCGCTGTCTCGCAAGCGAAGAAGCGAATGGGTGTTGCCATCTGTCACGCTGCAGCAATCGAGAAAAGTGGGGGCGTCAAGTGTAAAGCCCACCGTCATCACAATGCCGCCATCGACGCAGCTCCTGTGCTGATCAGTAATGCAGACGATGCAAAAGCACAAATCTCAACGCTCATCAGTCGCTGTAATGACGAGCTCAACTGGATCGGCGCCGAGGTGGCCCGGGAAGACAAAAAAGAGTATCGTGCCTGGCAGGAGGCTGCCATCAAGCACGTTGCAGAGATACGAAAGCTGATAAGTGCCCTGGCTGACATTGAGTACAAGCTCCATCATGTGGGAGTGGTCGAAAAGGCACTTTTAATAATGTTTGAGGAAATCGGACGTGAATCACCTGAATGTCAGAAAAGAATCCGTAATCGACTTGAAAAAGCCAGCATCGTTTTTTAGTTGGATGGTTGATCGGTTAGACAAGGATCTTGGAACTGCCGTTGAGGACTTCAGCGGCTACCAGGAGGATCCGGTCGGGTTCGGAGAACAGGTCCTTGGGGAGACCTACACCGACGATGTTAAGCGCATGATGGAGTCAGTGCGTGATCACCCTATCACCATTGCGCGAAGTTCAAATGCCGTTGGGAAAACCCATGCGGCCGGTCGGGTAGCCGTGTGGTTTTACAAAGTGTTCTCCGATGCCCAAGTATATACAGCGGCGGCCCCGCCTGAAGCCAACCTTAAGAAGTTGCTGTGGGGAGAAATTGGAAGTTTGGTTGAAAAGCACCCCGACCTATTCAAGCCAGATACCGTCAAGACGCTTCATATCGAGCGATCTGCCAAGAGTTTCACAACCGGCGTGACCATTCCAATGTCCGGTACCGATGCGCAACGTCAGGCGAAGTTTTCCGGCAAGCATGCCCCTCACCTCCTGTTCATTCTCGATGAAGGTGACGCAATTCCCGATGAAGTCTACACGGCTATTGAATCCTGCCTATCTGGTGGCCATGGGCGCCTTCTGATCATGTTCAATCCCCGTGCAGAGGCAGGTGAGGCCTACCGGATGGAAAGAGATGGAAGAACTAATGTCGTCAGTCTCAGCGCCTTCAATCACCCGAACGTGACCAGTGGTGAAGACCGGATCCCTGGTGCTGTTACCCGGGAAGTCACAGTCCGCCGGATCAACGAATGGTGCCGGCCACTACAAGATGGTGAACGCCCCGATATCGAATGCTTTGAACTACCGGATTTTCTTGAAGATGCCATAGGCTGTAATCAGCGGGGAAATCATTACCCACCGCTTCAACCCGGTTTTTACAAGGTTATGGAGCCGACATTTTCTTACATGGTTCTGGGTGAGTATCCGGCGCAAGGAGCGAATCAGTTGTTTTCTCGCGAATGGATAGCCCGGGCACGGTCGCGATGGGACCTCTACGTTGCTAAGAATGGCGAGAAACCGCCGTCAGGAACAAAGGCAACACAGGGGCTGGACGTTGCCGAATTCGGCTCTGATGCCAATGTCCTTTGCTCTCGTTACGGCGGATATGTGGAAATGCCGTTGATTTGGTCGGGTATTGATACCGTATCAACCGGTGATCGTGCAGTTGATGAATACAATGGCCGGGAGGTGATCCGGATCAATGTTGATGCTACGGGTGTGGGTGCCGGCGTCGCCCCTCATATGCAGCGCAAGGGGTGTTCAGCATATGCGGTCAAGGTGGCGTCGTCTCCCACGGAAAAGACGGAGATGGGAGAGTTTAAGATCCTCCGCGATCAGCTTTGGTGGGCTTGCCGGGAATGGTTGAGAACTGACCCAGGGGCTATGTTGCCACCTGATGAAATGCTACTGGAAGAGCTACAGACACCGACTTATGAAGTCGTCAATGGCAAGATAAAGGTTACGAAAAAAGACGTTATGCGAGAGCTATTAAAGCGGTCCTCAGACCGGGCAGACGCGCTGTGTTTGACCTTCTATCAACCAGGGCTCCTATTTGCCCATCTGCTTTAGGGAGAACACCCATGAAATCAATAAAAATCGAAACTGTTGGTCGAGTATCAGAACGGAACGGCGAACTCCATGCCGTTGGAAAGTGCGCGAATGGCGCCCAGGGGCATATTGCGCTGACCGATGTTCGCGGGGCAGTTTCACCACCGGCCGCCGATACGCCCGGATATTGGATCATTTTCGGCGTAAAGTACGGTTGCAATGACAAGGGTAAGCCCGTTAACATGTTCATGAGAGAGGGTGAATCAAAGAATCATCGTCGTTTGATAGATGACCTGTCCGAAGCGGCGGGAAAGTACCGGGCACGTGAAATCTATTGCCCGGAAAGCTGTGGCCTTTATTCAACACTGGTCAAGAAATTCTGGCAAGTCAAAGGTACGTTTGTCAGGCCGGCGCCACATGAATCCGACATTGATTTTGGCGTCAGTCTCGTGATTTCAGCCCTGGAGGACGAAACCCTTGATATTCCACGCGGCACTATCCTGCACGGGCAGCTGGAGCAAATGACCGCCGATAACATGGGGTACACAATCCACCCCTTGCGCTACCTGCTATCGGCGTTTCAAATGTACACGCCCCGCCGGGCTGGGAGCTCGCAGGTGGTCAAGCGGTCGTGGTATTGGGGCTGATGCCCGCCGGACCTCGAGTGTTCAGGCAAAGGACAACGCAAGTTTGTTTCATTTTTAATCCCCTTTTTTTTCGTTATCAGGTTTTGGATTATATTGCGCCGGCGAAGTAGTCCTATTTAGAACTCTTCTGCTTGCCTTCCTCGCGCCACTCGATACCAATCTCGATCAACTTTTC
>JABZFO010000048.1 GCA_014237405.1 Desulfosarcina sp.
ATCGGACTTTCCGAGCTACGACCCCGGCGATGGCTGCTAAAATAGCAGATCACCAATGGACCTTTGATGAGCTGCTGGCCTATCCAGCAATGTGATGTCAACGATATGGGGACATCACCTAAAATTGATACACTCGTAAAAAGTCCCGTTTCAGACGGACTCGTAAAAAGCCCGAGATCAAGGCTTGCGAATCCCGAGGAATGAGGCGTACTTAGCGTACTCCGCAGTGACGAGGGATGAAGCGTAACGCAGATATCGGACTTTTTACGAGTCCGTCAAAATTAGGCTGGCCGGTATTCGTGTCAATGAAAAAAAAGGCGGCCGATTGGGCCGCCTTTTTTCAAGGAAGAGGAGTGGAAAGGAGGTAAGCGCATCAGTTTTTTGCGCTTGATTATCATATCGGCCGCTGAGATTAATACTTTAACATTTTTTTTATGGCAAGGGGGACGTGTCTGTTTGAGAACCGGTGTCGCTTGTGATATGAACCGCGAAAGCGGACCGATACCCTGCTTCTTGTGGCCGGGACCATGAGCGGTCTGAAAATCGAAAAGGCGTAATGGCAAAATCTTCCGGGCTCGCCTCGGGGATCGTTTGTCGCCGTTAACCAATTTTATCGTGACAGGAGGCGGATGATGGCTAAATCGGACAGCAAATGGGATCAGCGCATTTTGTGCAGTGATGGCAACTGCATCGGTATTATCGGTGCCGACGGCCGTTGTAAGGAGTGCGGTATGTCCTACGACGGCGAACCGCCTTTTCCTGTGGCCGATTCCGATACTGTCGATGATGGCATGGACGATTCATCCGCGGATCAGCAAATGACAGAGAACGACGATGGTGCCAGCGATGATCCGGCGGTCGGCTCAGATGTATCTGACGACTCCTGGGAGACTCGGACCCTGTGTATCGATGAAAGCTGTATCGGCGTCGTAGGGACTGACGGTCGCTGCAAAGAGTGCGGAAAACCCAATCCCGGATAACACCCATGTCACCCCATCAGAGGATAGACCCCGTTTTGACCGATGCGCTGGACACCGTTTCGGATTTCATCCGACAGGTGACCGGTGTTGAACCGACCGAGGCAGATATCGCAGACGCCCTGACCCGCTATTTTGTGATGAATGAGATTAAGGATCACATCCAGATGATGCGGGAAGGTTCCGATTGATACCTGAAATTACTCCCAGCGGTTTCCCCCCTTATGCTTCAGGTCGATGTATTGAACCGTCCCCCGTTTGCTGATAAACGCGGTGAGCAGCCAACTGACGACGCTAATGAAAAGTGCACCCAGCAGGGCGGGGCCGAAGCCATCCACATCAAACCCGCTGATGACACCGGATGCCATCATCAGCAGGGCAGCATTGATGGCAAAGGTGAACAGTCCGAGGGTAAGAATGTTCAGGGGAAGTGTCAGGATCAGCAGGATGGGACGGAGAAAGGCGTTCAGGACACCCACCACAGCGGCGGCAAGAACGGCTGAGGGAAATCCGGATATACGGATGCCATCGATCAGATACGCTGCCATGAAGATGGCAAACGTCAAAAACAGCCACCTGACGGCGATTCCTTTCATGGCGATTCTTCCACACAGGGGATTGGCATCCCGAAAGCAACTGCAATCAGTTGATCTTGTCTCGTAATTTTCCTGAGCATTTGAAGGTGACCACTCGGCGATCGTCCAGCATCATCTCGTCACCCGTAGCCGGGTTTCTGCCTTTGCGCTTCTTTTTTTCTTTAACACAGAACTTTCCGAAACCACTGACCAGAACGTTTTCCCCGGCAGACAAGGATGATTTGATGATCTCAAGAAGGGTCCCCTGTCTTTTTGCGACGCAATCCCAGTTCGAATCAATTGATACTGCATCGGCAGTGGGGCGGTTCCCTACCGCCTGTTGCTCGCTAACCATTTAAATTGTAAATGATAATCACCGTCATTAAAGCTAACTTGATGTCAGGAGTTTGCTCATTTGTCAAGAAAATATAGAAAATAAATGAAAATTAAGTACTTGTGATGAATTTTAGCGTTCCACACCTTTTTAGTTGCACAATGGACGGTAAACAGCCGAAGATGCCGGTGGCCTGACAGGAGGGTGTCCAATTGTCAGTGCCATATGCCGGCGGACCTTCGGCCCTAGTGTCAACACGTCATACCATTCTGTAACCTTTGCCTGCCACATTCGTTATGGGTTTGAAGTGGACGCATACAGCCTGTTTTATAAGGAGAATAGAGATCGGCTATACGCCTATCTGCTGCGCATGACCGGTGAAGCCCAACTGGCCGCCGACCTGGTGCAGGAGAGCTTTGTCCGTTATCTGGGGCGATACGGCAGCCGTGACGGAAGCAGGCCCCTGCTCTACACCATTGCCCGAAACGCGGCCCTGGATGCGATCCGCAAACAGAAGGTGGACGGATTTAACGCAGACGGCCACGAAGATCCGGGCAACAATCCCGAACAGCAGGTGATGGACCGGGAGGCATTCCACCGCATGCTGGCGGCGATCGGGCAGTTGGCGCCGCCGGATCGGGAACTGATCTCCCTGGTGGCCACCGCGGACCTGACCTACCGGGAGATCGGGCGCATATTGAACATCAGCGAGGCCAACGTAAAGGTAAAGGTGCATCGGGCCCGCACGAAGCTGAGAGAAATACTGGGTTCAGGAGGTAAATGATGGACTGTCTTGCGAGTATGTACATCGATAATGAACTGGACCTCGATGAAAAGGTCCGGTTCGTTGACAAGATTCATTCAGAACAGCCATTTTACCGCGATACACGGGAGTTCTTACTCCAGGAAAAGCTGCTGTGGACGGCGCCGGACACCTCCATGCTTCCGGCACGGCCGCCGGTGGGCACCGGGATCGGCTTTCGATTCAAGCAATGGTTAAAGCCGGTGATTTACGCCGCTGTCGGGTTTGCGGCCGCCGGGCTGCTGCTGTTCAGCCTGGCCACGACCCCCGCTCCACCGCAGTGTCTCAACCGGTTCGTCATTTATGAGCCGGTCGCCCATCAGGTGGAACTGACCGGATCATTTACCCGATGGCAGCGAACGCCGATGAAACCCATCGGAAACAGTGGCTACTGGGAACTCAACCTTCAGGTTCCTTCCGGCGAGCACCGTTTTGTCTACATTCTAGACGGGTCTCGGCAGATGGCAGATCCCACCCTGTCCGTGCGTGAAAAGGATGACTTCGGAGGTGAGAATTCCATCTTGAACGTTGAGGATCGGGTATGAATTACCGATTGATATGGACCGTGTTTTTAGGGGTGTTTTTATCCGGTTGCGGGGCTCATTATTATTGGATCGACGAAAACGACATGATCCTGATCCTCAAAAAGCCGGGTGCGAAAAGCGTGGTACTGGCCTGTTCCCTGGACGGATTCAAACCCCGAACGGCCAAAAACGTTTCCGGTCGCTGGGAGGTGGTGCTGCCGGCGGACAGAGCCTTCAAATACTTCTACCGGGTGGATGGTGAACCCTTTTTACCCGACTGCCCCATGAAGGAAAATGATGATTTCGGTTCCGAAACATGTATTTTTGATCCGGGACTGTAACGATTTTCGTTTGTGGACGTTATGAGGTTAAGCATCTTCCACAAACAGGAGGTTTCATCATGAAGATTGTTCATCTGTTGTTCACCGCTTTTTTCATCCTCTCCCCACTGAGCTATGCCGCAGATGGCACGGATCTTCCAATACAGGTCCGGGATCAGATCGAAACGCAGACCCGTGAAATGAGCGCCGTGGGCGTACCGACCGACGCCGCCCGCAACATGCTCACGATGATGCACCAGAACCGGTTCAGAGCTGAAGACATTGTCCAGGCCCAGCAGGTGGTGATGAACTGTGCCAAGGCGGGGCTGCCCACTGAACCGGTGATGAGCAAAGCCATGGAAGGCATGGCCAAGCAGGCTAAAGGGCAGAGCGTGGTGTCGGCCATGGAGGCGGTGCGCAGCCGCCACTCCTATGGTTACCGGATGGCAAAAGCCCTGTCCGACGACAAGAAAAGCACGGACACCATGGCCAGAGCCATTGCAGACAGCATGGCCGCGAGGATGGCAGTTCAGGACATGGACGCGATTATGGCCCAATTGCAGATCCAGACCCGCCAGCAGACGCGAAACCAGGCAGAGAATCTATCACTCCAGACCATGCAAACCGTCCGCACCATGGCGCGAATGGGCGTTCACTCTGCCGATGTTTCCGATACCCTGTGCCAGGCGCTTCAGAATCGTTACACCTGGCGGGAAATGAAACAGCTGCGTCACCAAATTGCCAAACAGACCCATCAGGCGTCGCCCCAGCAGATTGCCAGTCAACATGCCGGGGCCATCGGCAAGGGCGGCAATGCAAATAATTCCGGCGGCGACGGATCGGGCAGCGGTGCCGGCGGCAGTGGATCGGGCAGCGGTGCCGGGGGCAGTGGATCAGGCAGCGGTGCCGGGGGCAGTGGATCAGGCAGCGGTGCCGGGGGCGGCGGATCCAATTAGAACGTGGCCTTAATTTTTTTGATGTGAAATCAACTTTTCTGAAAGACTTCTGAGAATTGTATTTTTTACCGGCACCGGGAAATGTGTGTGGCGCCGTTGGTTGCAGCAGGTCCATTCCTGCCGATTATGACATGAACCTATTGCGTAACCCTAGGAGATTTTATTATGGAAACGCCGTCGGCTGTTGCGGGCGTCAGGATGGGTCGGCCAGCCGTCTTCTGATCTTGTAGATCACGTCAACACGGTTCCTGGCGCCGGCTTCCAGCTTCAGCGATGAGGGCTGCAGCACGAGGCTGACCGATACGGTTCCCCCGCTGGTGATATTTTCCAGCGGGATTTTTTCCGTGTAGATCGTCTGAAGGTCCTTGAGCATCAGGCTGCCGCCCACCACCTTGACTTTGCCAGGGACCATGCGGGTATCTTCCAGGATCAGTCCAAGGGCCAGCTTTCCGGTCCAGTCCGGCTGGATGGGCAGCGTTTTTTCGACCGGCAGATCCAGGGTGACCTCCAGGGTCTGGGGATCCACCTGCTTGAGCTGGATTCCCGGCGGCAGCGTAATGGTGTCCCGTGAAATGGCCACCTGATTGCTTCCGGCCACCGCATTGGCCAGGTTCAGTTTTACCTTTACCTGGTCGGGACGAATGGATTTGATCAGGGTTCCCGAACCGCTGAGCTGAAGCCTGACACTGCTGGCCGATGCAGCAAAAATCTCCATTTGGGGATCCCGGTTCATGAATTCCACGGGAACTTTCAGGGTCACCAGGGTTTCGAGGCCCCTGGCAAAACTGAACCAGATGCCTGTTATGCTGGCCAGGCAGATCATGGCGGCGATACCCAGCTCCATGGTCTGCCTTTTCAGACCGCCGTTATCGGCTATATCCCCGGCGTGTTCACGCAGCACCTGGCCCAGCTCGATATTGTCGTTGATGTGGATGATCGATTCATCCTTGAACACCGTGACCTGGCCCCGCTCCTCGGAAACCACGATTACCAGTGCGTCAGTCTGTTCGGTAAGTCCGACGGCGGCGCGATGCCGGGTGCCGAAGTAGGAGGGCAGGTCGCTTCTTTTGGAGAGGGGAAGAATGGCGGCCACTTCCACGATCCGGTCCCCCTGGATTACCGTGGCACCGTCGTGCACCGGTGTGCCGTGCCAGAAAATGCTCAGCAGCATCTCCCGGGAGAGCTTGCCCTGCCAGGGAACACCGCTTTGCACCACCGTTTGATGTCCACTGGGGTCTGGACCTGACGTTGGGGAAAGCCCCAGAAAAAAGACTTGAAGTTGCGGGTTTGCAAAACGCCGGCAATTTCGTTGCGAAACACGATGATGATGATCAGGGCGGCAACGGCGATGATGCCCTGCATGGCCCAGCTGGTGACGATCAGGCCCATGTTCACCGCCATCCGCTCCAGCATCCAGAGCATGGCAATGGCCATGATCATCCGGATCACATTGGTGCCCCGAAACAGCACGTAGAGCCTGAACAGGATATAGCTGTTGAGCAGGATGTCGACGATATCCTGCCAGCGTAGCCCGGTGAAAAATAGAATCAACAGGTCCATTGGGGGTTAATCCGTGATGCTGAATCGCAAAGTGCGCATGAGCTTGTCGTTTTCATCGGTGATCTCAACCCGCCATGGCCCCTTGTCCGCATCTCTGAGCTGCACGCTGGTGAATGAAGACCAGCGGGGCGGGTTGATGGTCAGCCGTTTGACTGTGATCAGGCGGTCCTTGTGATACCATTTGTGGTGAATGTAGGTTTTTTCGGGCACCAGGTCGAATTCCGTGAAGCACGACACCCGGCCCAGCTCAATGGAAAAAATGACGGCCGTGTTGACCGGTGCGTATTCCTGAATGGTTTCGCACATGACCGCTCTGACCAGTTTCAGTTTGTCGGAAGCCGATGCGTCCTGGCCGAATACCGCCCATGAGCCGGCGAGCACGATGGACAGAAATAAGATAAATGAGAGTGGTCGGTTTGTATTTTCCATGGGCTTCACAGTAGCGCAACCACTTTTTTTTTCAAGAGGAAAACAGGACCATCCGCGTTTTTCACGAACGATCGCATACACCTCTCAGGCAGATGGGAGCATATTCGAAAAAAACAACGGGTCTCTGGACGATGTTCAACGAGAAAACAGACAATCGGAAGAACTGAAACGGGCACCCGGAGATGGTTGCCAGGGATGAGGTGGCAAGAAAAGCGTGGTGGTGGTGCGGAAAAATTGCCCGGGCCAGGGAGGCGGGGTTAATGTTACAAGGGCTCTCTTTTACGAAACAGTTCAGCCAGGGACCGCTGGATCAGGACCTGTTCGATGGATTCCTTTTCCCGTATTTTCCGAAGGGTATCCGTATCCATCAGCCACCCGAAACCCAGGTTGTCGAAAAAGATGATTTCCATTTTTTTTGCCATGATAAGTACTCTTTCGTCTGGTGACGGCAATCGGTATCTCCGCGGCCCTTGTTCGTTGGTTTTGTTATCGACGGTTTTTAACTTTCCTTTAGTACGAGGGGAGATGGTTTCGGCAGGCGGCGGCCGGATTCAGAAAACCGGATCTGATGCGGCGGCGGTCAGCACCGGCATAATGGCGTTGACGATGGTTTCGATCTCGTCGCCGATCTGCTGGTACCGGATGTCATCGACATCCAGATAGATCCTTTTTTCGTGGGGATAGATATCGTTTTCAGGATCAATATGAAGGGCGCGGTAGACATTTTTCCCTAATATAATCACCGTGAAATCCGCCTTCGGGCAAACGTCTTCAATTACCCGACCGGCATTTCCCGGGTGGATGACCATTGGCCTCTCCGGCGTGAAAAAAACAGGGTGTCGTTTGGTACGATCGGTTCGGCCAGAATCCAAGTGTTTCCGGACCAGCCTTTCCAATATGGCATTCTTGAGATGATCCTGTACGGTTTGATATTCACGGGAGGGGATCACACCTCTGGCCGGCCCGGGCGACGCATCGAACATGGAATTCATGGACGGCAGAATGGCGATGGTTACCGGTGATGGTTGCAGCGGCCTGCGGGATGGGCATGCCCACCGGCGGTAATTGGCAGACTGGTCTGCGGACAGGGTGAAGGCGTCCTGTTCAGCGACACCGATTCTCCGCAAGGTGCTGACAAGAAACGGATGTTCCATATACCGCAAAAAGGCCGGCTCTGATTGAAATACCTCCTTGAGGAACCTGAATTCCGTGTCGGTAAGATTCATGGCAGCCAGTTCCGCCTTCTGGGCATCACGGCTGCCCGGGGCGAACAGCCCTTTGCAGCGGATCATGGCTGCCAGGCCGACCTCATCCCCACGGTTGAGTTTATGGACCAGAAACAAGCGGATAGCCATGAGTAGCACCTCGGAAAGGCCTAATATGTTGGTGTCCAGCACCATCAGCTCCGCGCGAAGGGGAACCGGGCCGAACATGCGTTTGGAAACCAGGTCGAAGTCCAGGGGGAGGTTGAGCCCCCGGGTGGCCCAGGCCGAACGTCCTGCCGGGTTACCTGCCCGACCCAGCACCACTTCCATGAGATAGGCCATGACTTCACCGGCGATTTGTTCGGCGTCGATCAATTGCTCCGTCGGGGTAGGCCGGGGCATGGCACGTCGGGGGGGCAACGGACTGCAGGCGACGACGATCAGGGCACTTATCACCAGCATAAGCACAGGCAGCTTGAAAAAACGGGGTTTCATCCGGCGGCGCGTTCCTCCAGCAGGACAACTGCCCGCGATTGTTTGCCGTCGCACTTGAGCACCAACGGGCGTTGAAGCCGCACATGGCCCAGGTGATGGTCGGAGTGCATCTGAGGCAGGGCATGGAGGGTGTCCCACCGAATACGATCGGTGCTTCCTTCGGTGACGGTCAGGTAGGGGATCCCATTGGCGGTGATATGCTGGAAAAAGTGTGACCCGTGGGAGGGATCGGCCTTGAGTGATTCGTTGCGGATTTCCACCATGGCGGCCACCCCCCTGATGTCCCGCCACTTCACCGGAATGCCCAGCCACCGGTCGAAGGACCCCCACCGTCCGGGCCCCATGAGCAGGTAGGGCCGTTTTTCCGCTAAAAGGGTGTTGTTGACAGCGGCGATGGCCCGGGCGATGGCCACCGTGTCTTTGGGGTCAAAGGTGTCGGGCCTGACGAAAACGATTTCGGTGATGGTTTGTTTTCTGCCATGGCCCAGCGCCTGTGTGGAATAGCACAGGGCCTCGGCCACGTCCACGTCCGAGATCTCCACGTCCAGCTGGTCTTCACCGGTGGACATGGGCCGCATCTGGAGAATGTTGAAGCCTCCCCGTTTTTCTCCCCCACCGGTCAGGTTGACGGAAAACTCGAATTCAACGGCGCACCCCATGCCGTCCCGGCCCAAGGTCAGCAGGTCTTTGAGCAGTCCCGGCAAGGGGAAGGCATCGTACTTGAGCACCGGCGCAAAGGTGAGTACCCGGCCGCCGGGGATGTGAACCGTGTCCCGGATGCGGTGTTCGGCGGAAATGTATGTCCCGGCCAGGCGCTGGACCGGCTCCTCGGCCGCGGCATCGTCCACATAGCGCTTTTCCACATTGACGCCCCGATCAAAATAGAGGTCGTCCGGGACCCCTTCCATGCCCAGGGCCCAGAACTGGCGCTGGGCATTGGCCAGGATGTCTTCTACTTTGGAAAACTGGGGCAGCACCTGGGGGTATGCCGGCGAAAAGCGCAGAGACGGCTCCCCTTCCGGGATGCCCCGGCCAAACCCCATGACGATACGGGCCACCCCGTCATCAGCCTTCAGGGGGGCGATCGGGTAGAAATTGTGAGACTGGGCGGTGCCGGAAATGTCCGGGTAGAAAAATGAACCGTGTCGGCTGCCCACCAGCTGTTGGATGATTATCGCCATCTGGTCTCTCCGGATCCGGTAGGCGGTGCCGCTTAAAAACCTCCGCGGATCACGGAACCAGGTGGAGGCGTATACCAGCTTCACGGCGGTGATCAGCTGGTTGCAGCGAATGGAAAAATCCGGATGGTTGTTGGGCACCATGTAGGTTTTATAAAGGCCGGTGAAAGGGTGGTTGTGAACATCCTCCAGCAGGCCCGAACTCCTGATTGACAACGGCTGGTGAACGGCTTCCAGGTATCTGCACAATTGATCCGTCAGCCAGGGGGGCATTTCCCCCTTGAGAAAGGCGCTGGCGATCTGATTGTCCGAATGGTGGGCCATGGCTGACGGGTCCAGGCCGTTATGGGACACAAAGGCGTCGAATCCTTCGGTGGTGATCGCCAGGGTCTGGGGCACCCGGATGGTGATGTCCGGATAGCGTTCCTGCAGGTGGGGTGATTTTCGCAGCAGGTTGGCCACAAAGGCCAAGCCCCTGGCTTTTCCCCCCAGCGACCCGTTGCCGATTTTGACGAACTCGGAGATCTCCGGGTCATAGTCCTTGGCGTTGAATTGGACCACGACCCCCTTTTGCCGCCATTTTCGAAGGGCGTGAATGTGGGCGATGATAAACTGCCGGATTTCGTCGACACCGGAAAAGTCATCGATTTTAGCCTTTCTCAGGCGTGAGGCCAGAACGATTTCACTGCGGGCCATGATCCAGTTGGAAAACCGGTTCCGGGTGGCATGGTAGAGCAGGGATTCATCGGGCACATTCGGCAGGATTTCTTCCAGCGCTTTCAGATTGGCGGCGCGGGCGATTTCGCTGCCGTCAGGCCGCCTGAAAATGAAATTTCCGAATCCCAAGGCATTTAAAAAGAAATGGTGGATTTCAGACAGCAGATCGTCACTGTTCTTGTCCAGAAAGGTCGCCGGCACCCGGCTTGCCAGATCCCGGTTTTGGGGTTCGTTGCTGATGAGCAGCAGCGGCAGGTCCGGAATCGCCTGTCTCACCTCGGACAGGAAGATATAGCCGGCGTCGGCCGCGAGTCTGCCGTCCTTGGGGTACCGGGTGTCTGAGATGATGCCGAACAGATAGTCGCCATACTGCCGGTACAGGGACATGGCCTGCTCGTAATTCTCGGCCACGAGAATTTTTGGCCGGGCGCGCATCTTAAGCAGCCGGTGCTCTTGGTTCAGGCTTTCCTCCAGTACATCCTGGGTCTGGTTCACCACTTCCTTATAGATCAGCGGGAGAAAATAGGAGGTGTACAGGGGGGAGTCCTCCACCAGGATCAGGACCCGCACCATGGCCTTTTTGGTGTCGGCGGCCACGTTGAGCCGGTCCTCCATG
The DNA here is from genome assembly GCA_014237405.1 of Desulfosarcina sp. Classification (GTDB taxonomy): domain Bacteria; phylum Desulfobacterota; class Desulfobacteria; order Desulfobacterales; family Desulfosarcinaceae; genus Desulfosarcina. The sequence continues at coordinate 10,689 of JABZFO010000048.1, forward strand.
CTCTTGACGATGGCCAGCAGCAGGTCCGAATCGCCGGACCAGATGAAGACCTGGTCGATGCCGGAAAGCTCCTTTCCTTCCGGCGGCGGGTAGACGCCTTTGACGCTGTGGGCCAGCAGGACCACCGGCAGGTCGGCATAGACCCGCTTGATCTGCTGCCCCAGGTCGAAGACATCCATGTCGTCCAGGTGGGGCATGGCAACCACCAGGTGAAACGTCTTTTTGGCCAGCATGGCCATGGCCTGAGCAGCGGTGGCGGCCTGGGTGATGCGGGGCGGGCGGCTCAGGTTCAGCCCCCTATACTCATTGGTGATTTTGGATGCCAGGCTACCGTCTTCTTCCAAAATATAGGCGTCGTAGGGGCTGGCCACCAGCAGGATCTCGAACACCTTGTTTGACATCAACTCATGGAATACCTTAAAGTGGGTATCGAAATCCTCATCCTGGAAGGATGCCGGCAGGTTCAACGCGTTGTTATTCATATATAGCCGAAGTATTCGTTTCATTTAATGGTTCGGGTCATCTGGCCGCCCCGCAAGGATACGGTTGGCAGCCCTTTTTTTCAAGGGAAAATAAGCAATGCCGGACATAGGAGCTTCGCTGCGATGAAATCACGGAAAAAGGCCATCTGGGGCTGGGCCATGTACGACTGGGCCAATTCCGCTTTTGCCACCACCGTCATGTCCGGTTTCTTCCCCGTATTTTTTAAACAATATTGGAGTGCCGGTGTCGACGTCAACCTGAGCACCGCGCGGCTGGGACTGGGCAATGCCGCTGCCGGCCTGCTGGTGGCCCTGGCGGCCCCGATCCTGGGTGCCGTGGCCGACCGCGGATCTGTCCGCAAACGGTTCCTGGCCCTTTTTGCTTACCTGGGGGTGCTGATGACCGCTGCCCTCTACTTCGTGGGCAAGGGACAGTGGGCCTTCGCCTTAGTGATCTACGCCATGGGGGTGATCGGGTTTTCCGGCGCCAATGTCTTCTACGACGCCCTGCTGCCGGAGGTGGCCGGTGAGAAAGAGGTGGACTTCGTGTCGGGCTTCGGCTTTTCCATGGGCTACCTGGGCGGAGGACTTCTCTTTCTGGTCAATGTGCTCATGGTGGTGATGCCCCAGCGGTTCGGGCTGGTGGACGCGGGCCAGGCGGTACAGGTCGGATTTCTCACCGTGGCCCTGTGGTGGGGGGGCTTTACGCTGTTTATCCTGTTCTGGGTGCCCGAGGAACGGACGGCTGCGACTCGGACCACCACCGCCGGCATCTGGTCCGGCGGCTTTGCTCAGCTGAAGCACACCTTCGGCCGGCTTCGGCATATGAAGACCGTCCTGCTGTTTCTGTGCGCCTACTGGCTCTACATCGACGGCGTGGATACCATCATCCGCATGGCGGTGGATTACGGCATGAGCCTGGGCTTTGCCGCCAACGATCTGCTGCTGGCGCTGCTGATCACCCAGTTCGTGGGATTTCCGGCGGCTCTGGTGTTCGGCCGGCTGGGCCAGCGCATGGGGCCGCGAAAAGGCATATTCATCGCTATCGGGGTATACGTGGCGGCCACCTTCTGGGGTATCACCATGACCCGGAAAGAGGAATTCTACGTGCTGGCGGTGGTCATCGGCCTGGTGCAGGGGGGGATCCAGGCCCTTTCCCGTTCTTACTACTCCCGGATGATCCCCGCGGACAAGCCGGCTGAGTTTTTCGGCTTTTACAATATGCTGGGTAAATTTGCAGCCATTATTGGTCCGGTGTTGGTGGGCGGGGTGGGACTGCTGATGCGCCGGATGCTCATGCCGACGGATCCCACGGCCGCGGACCTCGTTCAGGTGGGGACCCTGGCCGCCCGCTGGAGCATGGCCTCGGTGCTGATCCTGTTTGCCGCCGGTGCCATCCTGCTCTATTTCGTCGATGAGGAGAAGGGGCGGGCGCAGGCGGCCCTGCTTTAGAGGAGACGGATGTCTGAGGACTGAGGAAAGAATTTGGAATTAGGTTATTCGTAAGAAGATAGGTGTGTGCTTACTGCTCAGGTTTTGGCAGCGTCAGGGGCACTTGCAGATGGCCTGCATCTGGGCTGCCCGGTTGGAAAAGATCCAGTCCACCCCGCGAGCCACCTCTCGAAACAGACAGCGCCGGGAATCGGCGAAGCCGGTACCGATGCCCTGACCGAGTTGATGATGACGGGTTAACAAACCTTTTGTTGCCAGCAGGTAGTGGCCGGCAAGGCCGCCCCATTGATGCGTCGCCGCCATCCGGCTGACCCGGTCGATCCGTATTCGGGCGATGGGCACAAAGGCCTTCGCCGTAAGAAAGCCGAAATGGCCGAACATGTCAGGTTGCAGGCCCATCAGGTGGAAATCCTTCTCCGGGGTCAGATTCTTAAGCTGTTTTTTCATGCGGCGGGACTGAACTGAGGGCTTTGGGTAGGGTTCGGTCTTGATCTCCATCATCAGATGAAGCCGGCCGCCGTATCGGTCGACCACTTCCGACAGGGTGGGGATCAGGGGGAATTTTTTTCTGATGGTGTGCAGATCCATGTGGCCGATCCTGGCGTCTTCTTTGAACAGGCGGCGGGTATTCGGGTCGTGAAACACCACTGGAACCAGGTCCCGGGTCCAGCGCACATCCAGCTCGATGCCCCAGACCCTGGCCTTGACCGCCGCATCAAAGGCCGCCAAGGTGTTTTCAAACCGGCTGTGGTTATCGTGCTCACCGCGGTGGGAGATGATGCGACAGGATTTGAGAAGATGGTGCGGGGGTGCCGGACGGGGCCATCGGCTGCAGACGGCGTTCACCAGTCGGTGAAAAATCCCCTCGGCTTGTTCTTCTATCCTTATTCTTCGCTTCACATCGTGACCCAAGGCGGGATCAAAAAAGCCTTTGCCTGTGAGATGGTTTGGGTTATAGGGACGGCTTGCCATTTGGGCCAAAGATTACCATATCCGGTGTGAAAAGAACAGCTGTCCGGTTCTGCCTGGCAGGCACCGGCATCGCAGGAATGGAGAAGTTCGATTTCATGAAAACAGAAAAAGGTGGTCAGTGCATCCAAACATTTATAGCCAAGCAGGACCTGTCCATTGAAATATTCGCCGAACGGATCGGCCTTGAAGCAGACGCCGGTTGAACCGATGACCGACACACCCTACCGTATCGACGCCGTTCTCTTTGACTTCGACGGTACGCTGACCCGGCCCGGGGCCCTTGATTTTTCAGTGATCAAGCGAGCCATCGGGTGCCCGGACGGAATCCCTGTGTTGGAGTTCATGGCCGGTATCAACGACGATGCGCATCGCCTTTATTAAAAAGGCGGGCCTGCCGGTGGGCATTCTCACCCGCAACAGCCGGACTTCAATACTGAAGGCCCTGGAGAACTTCTCTACCCTTTGTATGGCGAACATCGACGTCATGGTCACCCGGGAAGACCCGGTGAAGATCAAACCGTCCGGGGAGGGGGTACTGCTGGCGGCCAGGAAAATGAACGTGGATCCCGCCCATGTGCTGGTGGTGGGTGATTTCCGCTTCGACATGGAAGCCGGGCGCAATGCCGGGGCCCTGACGGCCTACCTCTCAAACGGTCAGCCGGTCCCTTCGGATGTCCGATGCCGGTTTGTCGTCGAGACGCTTTTAGACCTGGAACCGATCCTCAAGGATGGTGTTTCGCTTCCGGCCGGCAAACTGCCCAACCCCTTTCTCGGAGAACTCCTGGCCCGTTACCGTATCGAAGACCCGTCGGTGATCGTGGGGCCGTCGGTGGGGGAGGATACGGCTGCCGTGGACATCAGCGGCCGGGAAGTGCTGGTGCTCAAATCCGATCCCATCACCTTCGCTACCGAATCTATCGGCCGTTATGCCGTACTCATCAACGCCAATGACATGGCCACCGCCGGTGCCGACACTCGGTGGATGCTGGCCACGGTGCTTCTGCCCGTCGGTTTCTCCCGATCCCAGGTGCGGCAGGTTTTTGCCGACCTCAACGCAGCATGCACGGCATCGGGCATCACCCTGTGCGGAGGACACACGGAGATCACCGATGCCGTTTCTCGGCCGGTCGTGACCGGCATGATGGCCGGCACCATCGCCCGGAAAGACCTCATTCAAAAAAAACGGATGGCCCCCGGCGACCGGGTATTGGTGACCAAAGGCGCAGCCGTGGAGGGAACTGCCATCATCACGGCGGAGTTCAAGGACCTGCTTTTGGAAAAGGGAATGGCCGGAGCAGAGGTCGATGCCTGCAGCCAGTTTCAGACCATGATCAGCATCCTGCCGGAAGCCCGGATTTCCTGGAAGGCTGGCGGGGTGTCCGCGCTTCACGATGTGACCGAGGGGGGGATCGCCACGGCCCTGGCCGAATTGAGCGAAGCCGGCGGACGGGGCATCCGCGTCCGGAAGGATGCGATTCCCGTCTATCCTCAGACCCGGCAGATGGGAGACATTCTCGGTATCGATCCTTTGGGCCTCATCGGATCCGGTAGTCTGCTGATCTGCTGCCGGCCGGAATATGCGCACCGGTTAGTTTCCGATCTGGAGAAAAACGACATTGCCGTTGCCGATATCGGTGTGGTGACACAAGCCGAGCCTGGCATCGACGCCGTGGAAAACGGGTTGCCCGTGCCATGGCCCCGGTTCGACGTGGACGAGATTACGCGATTGTTCGGTTAGATGAGATCGTGGCTTTTACCTGCCAAAGGATAAAACCTTTTTGCAGGCAACTCGAAGAAGCGCCGGATCGTGGCTGATGAACAGAACGCCCGTCCGGCGCTCTTTTGCAAGCCGCATAAGAAGGCGTACTATTTTAGCCTGAACTGATAAATCGAGCCTTGAAGTCGGTTCATCAGCCACGAGAAAAATGGGTTTAAGAAGCAGCACCCGTGACAATGCAAACCGCTGTATTTCTCCGCCTGAAAGCTGTCTGGGATATCGCTTGAGAAGCTCTTTATCAAGGTCAACATCTTTAATTGCCGCTAAAATCCGTCGGTTGATGATATCTTTCCTGCCGATGGAATATTTATTTTTCACAACATCTGTAAGTGCTTCTTCGATTGTCTGGTGGGGAGGAAAGGATGTGGGCGGATCCTGGTAAATTTTCTGGAAATATGGGCGCAAAGCCATCCGGCTGCTTTTGCCTGACCCATTAATGCCATTTCCGTTCCAGAATACTTTCCCTGTATCCGGGTGTTTTAAACCGAGAAGGATGTCTCCGAGGGTTGTTTTGCCGCATCCTGAAGGCCCGGAAAGTCCTATGATTTCACCTGGCTTAACCTCAATGGAAAATCCGGAAAAAAGCCCTCTCTTTTTTCCACCTTTTCTGCAAAAGGATTTTGAGAGATTTTCGGCCTGAATGCAGTATTTATAACTGTTCACAAGCAGGCCTCCATTTGCCTTGAACCGGAACTGTTCCATGCCGTTTTCATTGAGCTTAATACATGTTCGGGTATAGGTTCCATGCCGTTTTCAGGAGAAGCTTTGATGAGGCCCTGTGTATATGGATGCACGGGGGAATCAAGCACCTTTTCAGCTGGACCTGATTCGACTATATAGCCGCCATACATTACTGCAATGTTGCCACCGAGATCGCGTGCAACTGCAAGATCGTGGGTGATACACAGCAAAGTCTTTCCCTGCTCCACAAGGTTTTGCAACAGTCTTACGGCAGAATCCCTCAGGTCTGCGTCAAGGCCCTTTGTCGGTTCGTCTGCAACAATGAATTCAGCAGGAGTTGCAAGGGCAATGGCAAGAAGGATACGCTGGTTCATTCCTCCGGAAAGTCGAAAAGGGTAATGCCTGCCGTCACGAGACGAAGACATGCCAAGATCGGAAATAAGTGTACCGGCATTTTTTAGAGCATTCTTTGGCTGTTGACCCCTGAGGTATCTTAAAACTTCGCTAACCTGCTTAATAACACGCATGGTAGGGTTAAGTGCAAGCCTCGGTTCCTGGGGAAGAAGGAACATTCTTCTACCCCAGAGCTTTCGTCTTTCTTTTCCGGAAAGTCCGACGAGATTCGGTCCATCAAATTCAATAGATCCGGTTGCTGAAAGATCTTTCGCCAGCACACCGGTCAGGGCCTGGGCTATAAGTGTTTTACCGCAGCCGGTTTCGCCGATCAATGTAAAAGGCTCTCCCCGCCGGACAGAAAAACTAACGCTTCCGACAAGCGTTTTATGCTCTGGCATCGAAGATATAGACAGGTTATTTATATTCAGAAGTATTTCGTTCATTTTTTTAAAGCCCGTGCCAGGGGTTGACCGACAAGCAGGAAACTGAAAACAGTGATGGACACAGCGGCCGCCGGAGCGAGTACCAGATAGGGTGACTGGCGCAGGTACGGCAGACTTTCGGCAATCATGGCGCCCCATTCAGGTTCGGGAGGAGCAAGCCCTATACCGAGAAACCCCAGGGAAGAGATATTTAAAATCGTTCGGCCGAATCCGAGTGTAGCCAGTACAGCGATCTGAGGTAATATTTCAATAAAAATATATTTTCTAAGTATAAATCGTCCGGAAAAACCGGCAAGCACTCCGGCTTCTACGTAAGGACGGGATTTTACGTTTTGGGTAATTGCCCTGGTGATGCGGCAATAGTCGGGCCACCCGGTTATTGTCAGTGCGCCAACGACTGCTATCTGTCCGCCTCCGATGAGTCCTGCAATCAGAAGTGCCAAAAGGATTCCGGGAAACGACATGGTAATATCTACAAGCCGCATAATTGTCGCATCAATAAAACCGCCGTACCATCCGGAAAACAGACCCAGGAAAACTCCAATTAAAACCGATCCGATAACACACAGAAGTGTATTGAATAAAGAATTTGCTCCGCCTCTCACCAGGCGGGCAGCAACGCTTCGGCCAAGATGATCTGATCCAAGCAGATATTCAGAAGACGGATCAGCAAAAACCGAAGAAAGATTCTGAGTGGATGGATCAGGAGTGAGATGAGGTCCGATCATTGAAAGCAAAGCTACAGAGAGCAAAATAAAAGCGCCTGTCGCAACTTGCAGCCGGCTGCTCTCCGGGATGTACGCCATTACTTTCAACGGATTGCCTCCGGGTCGCGCCGGCATGGGTCCAGCACAATACATATCAGGTCAACCGATGCATTAACAGCGACATACATAAGCCCGATAAGCAAACCGGCTCCCTGAACTACAGGGATGTCACGGGCGAGAATGGAGTCTAAAATCAGCTTGCCGATTCCAGGCCAGGCAAAGAGGGTTTCAACGACCACCACACCGTCAAGCAGATGTGCCGTCTGAAGGCCGATAAAAGTAATAACAGGAATTGAGGCGTTTTTAATTCCGTGACCAAGGAGTACACGAGCTTCAGCCAATCCTTTCATCCGTGCAAACTGGTAGAATAATGCTCCTCGTACATCAACTATGGCTGTTGCGACAACCCGGCTTGAGAAAGCAGCCAGGCCGATACCAAGGGTTGCGGCAGGCAAAATCAGGTGGCGCGATGTAAAAAACCCGGCTACGGGGAGCCATTGTAGCTTTATTGACAGCGCAAGTATAAGCAGGATGCCTGTTACAAAATGTGGAACTGCAACAAGTGCGCTGGACACCAGGCCGGAGATATTGTCAAAGCTCCCCCCGGGAAAAATGCCGCAGAAAATTCCCCAGGGGAGGGCGATGACAAGAGAAATCAACATGGCAGCCACCGATAGCACTAACGTATGGCGAAAATGGTACCACAGCAGATCGGCAACCTTTTCTTTGCTGACAAGTGACCTGCCTAAATCAAAGGTAAATGCATGTCCGATCCACCGAGTATATTGGATCCAGAGGGACTGGTCGAGCTTTTCCTCAATACGGATCTGCTCGACAAGAGCCTCATTTGTAAGGGCAGTGCCGTGCCGGGCTATGGCGATCTCAAGGGCGGTATCTCCCCTGGTCAGATTAACAACAACAAAACTTAAGCTGGCCACAACAAGGCCGACAGCTACCCCGTGGAAAAGGTGTGTACGGAGAATCCGGGCTATTTCGCCCATTGTACTCCTTCGGGATAGGGCCGAAGTTCAAATGCATCCAGCTTGACTCCGGTAATACCTTTGCTAACCGCTACATGGTGATCATACCAGGATACAGGAATTACAGGGAGTTCCTCCTGGAGGATCGCGGTGATTTTTTTTCTTATTTTAGATGCTTCCTTTTCATTGAATGCATTAAGGTAGTTATCGATAAGTTTGTTCAGTTTGGAAGATTCCCAGCCTAAAGCGCCCCAGGAACCCCTTGAATCGATAGGACCAAAGTCGGCATTGATTGTACCGACAGAGTCCGGAACCAGGCCGAAGTTTCGACCCAAAAGTGCGGTTTCTATTGTGCCGTCCTTGTGACGGGCCGGAATTTGAGTAGATTTTCCGACGGATATCTTCATGCGTATGCCGACTGCAGCAAATTGTGACTGAAGAGCCTCTGCAACAACAGGTAGCATGGGGCGGCTCGAATAGGTAACCAGCTCAAAGGCAAATTCCTTGCTGCCTTTGGCGTAGATGCCGTCTGCGTTCTTTTTCCATCCGGCTTTTTCAAGAAGACGGCATGCCTTTTTCGGGTTATATACTAGGAGTTCCAGCCGGGTGTTGTGCCACAGGGAAACTTCAGGCATAAGCTGGGTTGCTGCTGTTTTCTGATTTTTTAAAACTGCTTTGGCAATTCCTTTGCGGTCGATGGCAAGGGAAAGTGCAAGACGTTCTTCGATTGTATCAAAAAAGTCAAGGTTTGCATTGAGTTTGAGCAGCCTTACACGTGGTATGGCCGTGCTGATTATCGAGATACCTGAGGTTTCTTGAAGACGCTCGGCTGCAGTGGCTGAAAGGGTTAAGGAAATATCAGCTTCACCCGATTCCGCCATGAGCGCCCGGGTTTCGCCGTTGGGAACGGCAAGATAGCGGGCTTTTTGAATTGACGCCTGTTTGCCCCAGTATTTGTCAAACGCCTCGAAATCAAAAACGGTTTTACCGTTTGTAGAGACAAGACGATAGAAACCGGTGCCGATAATTTCGGCGACGCTTCCGTCGTCGTTATAGGCTGCCGGTGCGATAATGCCTGTGCTGTAATGGGAAAGATAGGCTGGTAATGCGGCAAAAGGGCTGGAGGTTTTAATGATTATGTCCCGTCCTTTGGATGTAACCGATTCAACCGGTGTGCCCTTGAAAAGTTTTTTCTCTGTAAGGACCCTGCTCAGGGCTTTCACGACGGTTTCTTCCGTTAAGGCTGTTCCGTCGTGGAAGAGCACCTTGTCCCTGAGTGTAAAAGTCCATGTCATCTTATCATTGGAAACACTCCAGCGTTTTGCAAGTTTCGGTTCGATCCCGCCTTTTCCGTCTGAAGTGGCAAGGGTCTCTATACATCCCATCCGGGTAAAGATAAATCCGGAAATAACCGGATCCATTCCTTTTGCTTTCCATGGTGAAACAACAACAAGAGTATTGTCGGACTGTGACGCTATGACCTGTCCTGCGGCCAGAACAAAAAAAGTACAAAAGAATATAACAGATAGTTTTTTTAACATATTGTCTCCTTATTAAGAACGGATTGTTTACCGTTCAAGCATTTTCCACTAAAAGCGTCGGTGATGTCTGCAAACTGGTAAAACGCTCTTTTTCATTAAGAAATCTATTCTGTTTAACGGCAGCCATAATAAAAAAATCATTGCCATAAGCCTTCGGGTACGGATTGATATCAAAGAGGTGATCATATCGGGATATATTGCTGAACCCGCAGATATTCAGGATCGCCTCGGCATCTTTGGCCTTCATACCCTTAAAGTTAGGAAGAGATTTTTTTGCGTTTCGATACGCAAACTCGAATTGTATCGGGTAAGAACTTACTCCATTTTTCAGTATGGTCTTGGCGTACCCTCTCATTTTCTGAAAAAAGCCTTTCAGACCTGAAATCCGCCATATTCCGTCAGACACAATTACACGTCCGCCGGGTCGCAGGAGTTGATACCAGTGACTTAAGGCTCGGTCCGGATTGCAAAGCGTCCACAGCAGATTTCTGCAAACAATAACGTCGAAGCTTTTTGGAGGGAATGGAGGATTTTCAGCATCTGCAATTAAAAAATCAATTTCAAGTCCCTTTAAATTTGCCTTCGATCGAGCACGTGCAAGCATTCCAGGTGCTATATCTACTCCTGTAACCTTATGTCCGGCTTTTGCGAACCCGAGGGCGATAAATCCGGTACCTGTTCCGATATCAAGGACTTTACATCTCTTGTCTTCCCCGGCCGCAGCGAGGTAGGCCTCCCACCACGCTTGTTGCTGGGCTGAAGTTTCATCAAAGGATGACGAACGCCAGCTCCAGTAATTTGCAATATTTTTCCTGATACAAAACTGGCAAGCTGTTACTGTTTTATCAAAATAACAGCTTGTATTCATTAATAGTTTAATAGATCACCCCCTTTTCCATAAAAAAAGCCACGAAATTCTTCCACCTCTGCAGTTGCGAGGATGAAAGCCTTCGTGGCTTTTTTAAATTATTTACTAATTAATGCTGAAAGGAAAAATGTGCCTTCGGGCAACAATTAATCACTATCATTATAAAATAAAAATACAGATAGAAGATTACTTTTTAGGAGGGTGAGTATCTCAAAGCCCATTTTGTGTCAAGGTCTATGTAGAGCGTTTGTCAAAATACGGGTTTTTCTCCCCTTTTTTGTTTGTAACCGTTCACGGGTTCAGGGGTTCTGAGTTCAGAAGTTCAACTCATAATGGAGAAGGCATGCGAAAAGATCGGGTTTGAGGCGGCGTTTTACTTTGCGATGCTCACGGACAGCAATATCCGGTGTTTCGACAGGGTTGAGAAAAGGGATTTGTCCGGTGTTACTTCATGATCACCCATTCGCGCTTTTCGGATTATGCGGCTCAAATCTTCGGGGTAGCGATCCGCGATCCGCTGAAGATCGCTGCCATCCACCTCGACACCCGCTTCCAGCAGGCGGCCGCCGACCTCCCTGGCCACCATATTGAACAGCTTGACCGTGACCCGTCCCGTCGCTTCGCAGATACCGCATTCATCGGTGTGTTGAGAAATGTCCTTTCGAAAGGCGGCGTATCGTCCGCCCTTTCGCATGGTGGCCCCCAGCAGGCCGGGCATGGCCGCACTCAGGGCCAGGGTCGACCCGTCCCTGATCACCGCCGTATCCACATCGTCCACCGGTCGGGCATCCAGAAACAGGGTCTGGACCCGCTGGTCCAGGTAATCACCGGAAAGGCCCAGCTGTCCGCACAGGAAATCCCGGAGGGTGCAGCCGGTTCTGGTTTGGATAACGACTCCTTTTTCCAGGAGAGGGGAAAATAGCGAAACACAAGACGCGTCGACATGCAGGTTTAGTTGGATCATGGTCGTCTCTCCAGATGGGAACCGTGGGTCATCGTTAACACCCTCTTACTTACGCAAACGGGGAGATCCATGCGGATCTCCCCGTGCGTTGCAGTAAAAAAAGTCTTCGGCAATGCATCCTACCAGTTGAAGACCGTGTCCAGCTCTTCGTCAGTGACGTTGAAGGTGACGTTGTGGGGCGCAAGGGCTTCCTTCTTGAAGTAGTCGGGCAGCCGGTCGTCCTTGGCGGTGAAGCCGGCGGCCAGGTTGAATTCGCGCTCTTTTTCCAGCACCGATTTGCCCAGGGCCGTCACGTCATCGGCAGTCATCGGCTGGCCAATGAAAGCGCCGATCAAGTCCACCAGTGCATTGAACGTGTCCGGCTGATCCAGTATGGCAAAGGCGATGAACAGGCACATGCCGGTGGAGTCGATGGCCGCGGTGGCGATCTGCAGGTTCCTGGACAGCTCCACCTGGCCTTCGGGTTTGAGGGCATCCACGCTGCCGCCCACGCCCAGCAGGTTAGCGGTCACCGCGTAGCCGGCGGTGTGGTCGGCACCCATGGTGGTGGTGGCGTAGGTGACGCCGATGCCCTGAACCGTACGGGGGTCATAGGCCGGCATGGACTGGCGCTTGACCACGGGTACCCGCTCCACGCCGAACACCTGGCCGGTGACCGCAGCGCCGTTGCCCAGAATTCTTCCCAGCGACGTACCGTCGCCCACTTCCTGGAGGAGCTTGATGGCCCCCTGGCTGTCGCCGAACTCGGCCAGACCGGCCTCCATGGCCACACCGATGGTGGCGCCCATTTCGATGGTGTCCAGGCCGAAGTCGTCATCCATGCGGTCCATCTGAGCGATCACATCCAGGTCATCAATGCCGCAGTTGCCGCCGTGCGCCCAGACGGTTTCGTACTCGGGCTGTTTGGTAACGTAGTTGCCGTCTTTGTCGTAGAAGGTGCCGGAGCAGCGGATCACGCATCCCCGGTGGCAGCCGTGGGTGGCCGATCCTTCTCCGCCGCGCTCGTTTTCCAGTGCCGCCTGGGTTTCGCCGGAGATGTTCGAGGCCCCGTCAAACTGACCCTTCTGAAAGTTGTTGGTGGGGTATGCCCCGGCTTCGTTGACCACGTTGGTGAGCATGTTGGTGCCGAATGCAGCAAGCCCCTCGCCGGTTACCGGGTGCTTGCGCAGCCCCTCGGCGAAGGCCTTGTTGGCCGCCTTGAATTTTTCAGGATCCGCCGGTGACCGCGTCTTCATGCCGTCGTCGTCCAGGATGACAGCCTTGAGGCCCTTGGATCCCATGACGGCGCCGACGCCCCCGCGTCCGGCGTGGCGGGTGGGACGCTGCTCCATATCCGTGAATGCGATGGAGGCGGCGGACATTTTCATCTCACCGGCCTGGCCGATGGTGATGCATGCGACCTTCTTGCCGTACTGGGCGGAGAGCTTTTCCACCGTCGCATAGTTGCCCAGTCCCTTGAGATCGCCGGCGGGTTCCAATTTGACGCCGTCCTTGTTGATGAAGACCTTGTACAGGCTGTCGTCTGCAACTTTTCCCTCGACGATAATGGCCGCATAGCCTAGCCGGCCCATCACCTGGGCCCCCTGTCCGCCGGAGTTGGCCTCCTTGATGCCACCGGTCAGGGGGCTTTTGCAGCCCACACTTATTCGGCCGGAAACGGCTGCGGCCGAACCGCTGAGCAGGCCCGGTGCAATGACCAGTTTGTTCTCACCACTCAGCGGGTGGCATGTGGGGGGCACTTCTTTGAGCACCACGGCCGAGGTCATTGCCCGACCGCCCAGGCCGGCATAATCTCCCAGGGCTTCGGTCTTGACGGCCGGTCCCCCTGAAGCACCCATGTCAATTCTTAAGATTTTGTCCATAGCGTTCCTCCTGTTCGTATAAGGCTGGTGTTAAGAAAAGCGATCCGTGATCTGATGGTCTTGGTTATGAAAGATGGAAGAAAACTGTCACCATTTACTGTAATTATGGGTGTTCACCAGTAATGTCAAGAAAAACCAAAAATGACAACCGCTGGCTGGCCGCTGGCCATGGCGGTGATTTCAGGCCGTTTTCGTCTGTTTTTCCCGTTGTGATGAAGCCAAGAGGAAGACAAGGGAAAAGATCAACCTGAAGCGGTAGGCGCCACGCGAAAAAAAAGCCCGAAAACTCTTTTCAGCAACTGTGTGAAAAAAGAGTTCCGGGCCTAACCGGGGGACGGGGCGCGAAGAGCTTTATCCGTGTTTGCGTTCGAAGGCCTTCATGAAATCCACCAGTGCTTCCACGGCCGCCAGGGGCGTCGGGTTGTAGATGGAGGCCCGGCATCCCCCCACACTGCGGTGGCCCTTGAGTCCGCCCAAGCCGTTTTTTATGGCTTCGGCCACGAAGGTTTTTTCCAGATCCTCGCTGGGCAGGCGGAAGGTGACGTTCATGAGTGAACGGCTCTCCTTTTCCGCCGTTCCCCGGTAAAAGCCGCTCTGATCCATATAGTCGTAAAGCAAGCCGGCCTTTTTGCGGTTCAGTTCCGCCATCTTGTCCAACCCCCCAATGGTTTCCTCCAGCCACTTGAGTACCAGCTGAACCGTGTAGATGGCAAAGCAGGGCGGGGTGTTGTACATGGAGTTCTTCTCGGCATAGGTGGTGTATCGGAGCATGGTGGGGATGTCCCCAGGGGTGCGGGCCAGCAGATCGTCGCGGATGATCACCAGGCAGACCCCGGCCGGTCCCATGTTCTTCTGGGCGCCGGCATAGATCAGCCCGAACTTTTCAATGTCCAGCGATCTGGAGAAGATGTCCGAACTCATGTCCGACACGATGGGGACACCACCGGTCTCCGGAAAATGTGCCCAATGGGTACCCTTGATGGTGTTGTTGGAGGTGATATGGGCGTAGACGGCATCGGCGCTGAACGAGATCGCCTGGGGGATACAGGAAAAGTTACGGTCTTCAGTGGAGGCCACCATGTTGATGGATTTGCCCTGGATCTTGGCCTCTTTGATGGCCTTCGTCGACCATGTACCGGTGTTGACGTAGTCGGCCGAATCACCGGCCCCCAGCAGATTCATGGGAACCATGCAGAACTGCATGCTGGCACCGCCCTGGAGAAAGAGCACGTGAAAGCGGTCGTCCAGCTTCAGGATCCGCTTGACCCGTGCAACGGCGTCATTGATTACATCGTCGAACCATTTTGAGCGATGACTGATTTCGGTGACCGACATGCCGGCGCCGGCAAAGTTGAGAAAGGATTCCTGGATCTCTTCCAATACCGGCAGAGGAAGGGCTGCCGGCCCGGCGTTGAAATTATAGATTCTGTCCGCTTTCATCGTGGTATACCTCCATTTGGAATGTGTCGGGGGGCCGGTATTGAAACTGATTTTCAGCTGACACCGGTCAATCAGCACCGTATTTCTACAGATGGAAACCGATATGTCAACTTATAAGGGCCGCGGAAAAAAATAAATTATACCATCTTGCTTGTCTTTTGGCCCGGATACGGCGTTGCGTCAATGGCCCCATACAACCAGTATGAAACCATCGACGCGCCTTGTATCCAAACCAAAATCCGGCGCAATATCAGTTCAATTTATTTTTTCCGCGGCCCTAACATCAATTATATATAGATTGCAGTTCATCGATTGACAAACCCTGTGGATCCACAATAAAGGAGAGCGACCTCGACAGAAAGGATAACACCACTCATGGACGCCATCGACCTGAGATCGGATACCATCACCCGGCCTACCCAGGCCATGAGAAAAGCCATGGCAGAGGCCGAGGTGGGGGACGATGTATTCAAGGAAGACCCCACCGTCAACCGTTTGGAGGAGATGGCGGCCCGCCGGGTGGGAAAACCCGCCGCACTGCTGGTGGGGTCGGGCACCATGGGAAATCTAGTGTCCCAACTGGCACACTGCGGCCGGGGCGATGAGACGATCCTGGGGGACCAGTCCCATGTGTTCTTTTACGAACAGGGCGGGGCGTCTGCCCTGGGTGGCATCCATCCGCGGACCCTTCCCAACGAAATGGACGGCACTATTGCCCTGGAGAAGATCGAGGCGGCCATCCGCCCTGATGATGTGCATTTTCCGCGGTCGCGGCTGGTTATTCTGGAAAACACCCACAACCGCTGCAGCGGTACCCCCATGACACCCGCATATACGACAGCGGTGGGCCGGCTTGTCAAACGGCATGGATTGAAGCTTCACATCGACGGTGCCCGTATTTTCAATGCTGCTGTGGCGCTGGGCGTGGATGTTGCCCAGCTGGCCGCGCCTGCTGATTCGGTGACCTTTTGCCTGAGTAAGGGGTTGGCCGCACCGGTGGGATCGATGATCTGTGGTGATGACGCATTCATCGCCCGGGCGAGAAGAATACGCAAATCCGTGGGGGGGGGGATGCGACAGGCGGGCATCATCGCTGCCGCCGGTATCGTGGCGTTGGCCGAGATGGCGGATCGGCTGGCCGAGGACCACGCCAATGCCAGAGCCCTGGCCGTGGGTTTGGCTGAAATCCCGGGGTTGCGGATCGATCCCGATTCAACTGCTACCAATATTGTTTACTTTCGTGTGGCGAAAAAGGGGCTGGGCGCGCCGGCGGTGGTGGCGCAGCTGGGCGCTCAAGGGGTCCGTGTGCTGCCGACAGCAAAGGATCAGATGCGGGCGGTGCTCAACTACCATGTGACGGCGGCCGATGTGCAGCGGGCGCTGGCGGTATTCAGCCGGGTCATGGAGTAAAAAAAACGGCCTGCCGGTTCAGGTGAACCAGGCAGGCCGTCTTTAAGAATCGGTGGCACGGAAAATTAGACAGCGTCTCTCAATTTCTTTCCCGGTTTAAACTTCACCACGTTGGCGGCCTTGATCTTGATCACTTCGCCGGTCTGGGGATTGCGTCCCTTCCGGGCTTTGCGGCGTACCTTCATGAAGGTTCCGAAACCCACCAATGTCACTTTGCCGTCTTTTTTCTTCAGTGCCTTGGCGACGTTGGCGGTGAAGGAATCCAGTGCGGCAGCAGCGGCGACTTTGGTGATGCCGGCATCATCTGCCATTTTCTCAACTAATTCAGCCTTTGTCATCGTTTCCTCCTTTTGATGGGTGTGAAATTAGGAACCTAATAGTGACGCTTATTTTTTGGGATTACAGCAAATATCTGACCGTGTCAACAGTGAAACCGCATGAAACAAGGGTTTGGGGGAAGAAAATGGGTTTCAATGCTTGAAACTGCGCTGTCCGGTATAAACCATGGCCACGTCGGCCTCGTTGCACGCTTCGATGGACTGGTAGTCGTTGTTCGATCCGCCGGGCTGAACCACCGCGGTGATCCCTTCACGGATACCCACATCCACGCCGTCCCGGAAGGGAAAGAACGCGTCGCTGACCATGGATGCACCAATAAGCCCACCCTTTTTGACTGATACGCGGGCGTCGATCTCGGCCTTGCGATCCGGGTTTTTCAGGTCATTGTAGGGCGTTTGCCAAGTTTCGAAGCAGTAGCGGTCTGCCAGTTTGCGGTAGGCCTTGTCCCGGGCGATCTCCGCCACGCCTACCCGGTCCTGCTCACCAGTGCCGATACCCACGGTAACCAGGTCTTTGACGTAGAGCACCGAATTGGATGTGACACCCGATTCCACCAGCCAGCCGAACAACAGGTCCTCGTACTCCCGGTCTGTGGGCATTCGGTTGGTCCGGTAGACTTTTCCGTTGACCTCGCACCGGGCCGGCTTCAGGTCAGCCCGGGTTCGGGCCTGGGGTACAAAGGACCACTGGGCGATGATCCCGCCGTCGATGAGGCTCTTGAACTCCACACAGCGTTTGCCTACGAATTCCTGAAGCCTCTTGATGTTGCCGATGCGGATTACCCGCAGGTTCTTCTTCCGGGAGAAGATCTCCATCACCCCTTGCTCGAAATCCGGTGCCACTACCACTTCGGCGTACTGGCTGCAAATGGCTTCTGCGGCGGATTTGTCCACACTGCGGTTCACGGCGATGCAGCCGCCGAAGGCAGCCACCCGGTCAGCGAGGTTGGCTTTGACGTAGGCCTGCTCCAGGGTCTCGGCCTGGGCAACGCCACATGGGTTGTTGTGCTTGACGATCACCGCTGTGGGCCGGTCCGTGAAGTATCTCAGGATGTTGAGAGAATTGTCTGCATCGGTGAGGTTGGTTTTGCCCGGGTGCTTGCCGGATTGGAGCAGTTCGATGTCCGATGCCAGGTACTGGCCGGGCTGGATGGTTTCGGTCTCTGCGAGCACCAGGTTGCCGTTGACCATGCGGTACAGGGCCGCCTCCTGGCCGGGGTTCTCACCGTAGCGCAGCCCCTTTTGGACAGCGTCGATGGTCCAGGTGACCTTTTCGTAGAACAGGGTCTGCCGTCGGTCCCGGTCTACGAAGCTGATCTCCATCTTCGGGGGAAAGTGGTCGTCCATGATGGTGCGGTACATTTTTTTCAGATCTTCGGCCATGGTGTTGCTCCTTGATTGGTAAAGAAAAAAAAGGGTCCAAGGGGTCGAGGATTCAAGGGGTCAAGGGGACTCAACGAACCCAATAAACTCAACGAACGCAATAAACTCACTCGTCCTGCGCCTGGTAGCCGTCTTCAACAGCCGCAAACGCGGTGCCATCCAGATATCCGGCAATAGCCGCGTCATAGGCGGCGGTGTGGGCGAAGGCCTTGCGGGCCAGCCGGTAGCGCAGAGCCAGGGAGATGCTCCCCTTGTCTGCGGCCATCTCGTCGGCAATTTGTCCGTAGTCGCCGGGATCCACCACCGATGCCACCCGGATGAAGTTTTTGGCCGATGCCCGGATCATGCACGGCCCGCCGATGTCGATGTTGCCGCGGGCCTGCTCCGGCGTGACGCCGGCTTTTGCGATGGTTTCCTTGAACGGGTAAAGGTTCGCCACCACCATATCAATGGGCACGCCCCCGGTGCGCTTCAGATCCGACTGGTGGGCATCGTTGTAGGTTTCGGTGAGAAGCCCCAGGTAAATCTTGAAATCCAGGGTTTTCACCAGCCCTCCCTGGGTCTCCGGCTGTCCGGTATAGTCGGACACCTGGGTGAGACAGCCATCGGCCTGGTCTCCCAGAATTTCCCGGAGCCGGGCAAAGGTACCGCCGGTGGAAAAGATCTGAATGTCCGTGTTGATCGCCAGCAGCCGGGGGACGAAGGTCTCCAGCCCGCTCTTGTCTGAAACGCTGATCAGCACATGGTTCACGCTGACCCGGTCGTCAATTTTCTCTACAATGTTCATTGCCATGTTGCGTTACCTCTCTCCTTCGTATTCTTCTAAAAACCGGTCGAAAAAGCCGGCCATGAACCGATGCCGCTCGTCGGCCAGGCGCCGGCCCGTGACGGTGAGGATTCGGTCCCGGATCTTGGTCAGTTTCACCACGTATTCGCGGTATCCCGTGTCATCGATGGAATAGGCCGGCGCCTTGGCCACGTCCACCTCCGGGCTGTGCAGTCTGGCTCCCAACTCGCCGGCAAACAGGAAGGCCCGGGCTACACCAACGGCGCCGATGGCATCCAGCTTGTCCGCATCGAACAGCACTCTGGCCTCCAGGGTCCGGGGGGCGTCGCCCCGGCGGAACCGGTGGGCGGCGATGCAGTGGATGATGTTCTCCCGGCGGTCGGCGGTTAGGGAATAGGCCTCCAGCATCTCCTGGGCCATGGCGGCACCTTTTTCCGCATGGCAGAGTTGGCCGTTGGCCCGGTCTTGGTGTGAACGGCCGATGTCGTGAAGGTAGGCGGCGGCCTCCGTCACCAAGAGGTCCGCCCCTTCAGCCGCACCGATGCGCCGGCAGAGCCGGTGCACCCGCAGGGTATGGTCCCAGTCGTGGCTCCCCCTGGCCTGTGAGAAGTGTGCCCGTGCCTGTTCCCGGATACGCGACAGGACGGCCTCCTCGGTCTCGGTCATGGTCAGTGCATCGCCGGCATGGGCGTGCTGGACAGTGCCGTGTGTCATGAATGCTTAGCCGTCATCCGGTCCACGTTCACGCGGATCACTGCCGTGGCGACCAGGGCTCGGATCGCTTTTTCTTTTCGTCTCATTCGATGGACATGATTCCTTCCCACCGTTGGTATTCTGTGTCTGTGGGCAATCCCTTCGATTCCAGCAGGGAGATGATTTCCGGGTCGTTGAACCGCAGATAGGGGTTGACTGCGAGCTCATCGACCAGGGTAGAGACCACATGATTCTTGTCATAGCGGGCGGCGTAGGCGTCGATGGCCCCGTTGCCGGGGGTCAGGTGCCGGGC
Source organism: Desulfosarcina sp. (assembly GCA_014237405.1). Lineage (GTDB taxonomy): Bacteria > Desulfobacterota > Desulfobacteria > Desulfobacterales > Desulfosarcinaceae > Desulfosarcina. The sequence continues at coordinate 30,238 of JABZFO010000048.1, forward strand.
AAAGGCCAGCGACGCCACCACGTAATCGTGGCCTGCATAAATTCGGGTGGTTCCGGGGTAACCCATGAGCAGAAGGATGGACCGGTAGAAGGCCTTCAAGTCTCCCGAGAAGCAGTTGCCCACTGTGCCGTTGAACAGGGTGTCGCCGGTGACCAGAAAATTGTCGGCGGCAAAGATCACTGAATCCGGGGTGTGGCCCGGGGTCAGACGGACCGTCACCATTTCGCCGTCCAGGTCGATGGTATGGCCGTTTGCGAACCGGTGATGGTCAAGGTGAACGGCACCCGATGCTTTCGCCAGTTGCCGGGTGCCCGTGGTATGGTCGCCGTGGCCATGGGTGTTGGTGACCTGTGCCAGTGTCAAGCCGTTTTTCCGGACAAAGGAAAGGATTCCATCCACGGCGCCGCCATCGATGGCCAGCGCACAGGTGCCGGTGTGCAGGAGATATCCCAGATTGTTGCCGCCATAAAAAAACTGTTTGATCTTCAATTGTCTGTTTTCCATCTCGTGTTCATGCCGGGCCAGCCTTGGATTCTGCATTGATATCGATATATTAAACTGTGGATCCAGGCAACAAAAAAAACATTTTTAGAAGTCTGCGGGCCAATGCTCGAACGGTTACCGCTACGGCGGCTTCTGATGGAACATTCTCCCCACTTTCCTCCACCTTATTGACGGTTGCCGCAATTTGTGTTTAACTTTCAAAAATTATTACTAAAATTTTATACCATAAATATACTTTTCACTTGACACATCATGAATTTTATACTTTTATCCAAAGATAGTGGACCAAAGTGGATAATATTGGTGGAAAATGTTTCGGGGAAGCTCATTTCATACCATTGACCCAAAAGGGCGAATTATCATTCCTGCGCGGTTTCGTGATGTGATCAAGGCCAGCGGTGCCGACAGCATCATGATCACCCGCATGGACAGGTGCCTTTTTGCGTACACCCACGACCAATGGGGCAAACTGGAACAGAAAATACTTCATCTTCCCGAAAAAAGCGAGCCCATGCGCCGGTTTCAGCGCATTTTTATCGGCGGGGCCCACGACTGCAGGTGCGACACCCAGGGGCGCGTGTTGATTCCGCCTTTTTTGAAGCAGTACTCCGGGCTGGAAAAGGAGATTGTTCTGGTGGGCGTGCTGGACCGTTTTGAGATCTGGTCACGGGAAAACTGGGACCGGGAAAATGGGCAGATGGAGAAGGATATGGGCGACGATCAGGTAAGGCACGAGATCGCCCAGCTGGGGCTTTAGCCCATGTCCGATTATCATGTTACCGCCATGCTCGAAGAGGCGGTGGATATGCTGGCGTGCCGGCCGGGCAAGATCATTGTGGACGGCACATTGGGCGGATCCGGGCACGCCCGGCGAATCTGTGAACAAATCGACCCCGGCGGTGTTCTCATCGGTATCGATCAGGACCGGGATGCCATTGACCAGGCCCACAGGGTCCTTCCCACCGAAGAACCCCGGACGCATATCGTCCACGGCAATTTCGTGGACCTCCCGTTGTTTCTTTCTCAATTGGGCATCGATGCCGTGGACGGTATTCTCATCGACATCGGGCTCTCCCTTCATCAGATCGAGGCCAGCGGCCGCGGATTCAGCTTTAACCGAGATGAGCCCCTGGACATGCGTATGGATGTCCGGTCAGACGATACGGCGGCCGATCTGGTGGCAACCATGAGCGAGCGGGATTTGGCACAACTATTCAGCCGATACGGTGAAGAGCGCTGGGCCGGACGAATCGCCCGGCACCTGGTGAAGCACCGCAAGACACATCCGGTGACCACCAGCGGTCAGCTGGCCCGGCTGGTGGCAGAAGCGGTTCCTGCTGCCGCGGTGCGGACACAGAAGATTCATCCCGCCACCCGAGTGTTCATGGCCCTTCGTATCGTCGTGAACCGGGAACTGGAGGTGCTGGACCGATTTCTGGGAACGGCCGTGGATCTGCTCAATCCGGGCGGCCGCCTGTGTGTGCTCTCCTTCCATTCCCTGGAAGACCGGATTGTCAAGCACCGGTTCCGGGCCATGGAAAGCCCCTGCACATGCCCCCCATCGTTTCCCCAGTGCGTATGCGGACGTCAGGCAACGGTGCGGTTGCTGACCCGCAAGGTGTTCCGGGCCACGGATGCGGAGATCCGGAAAAATCCCATGGCCCGCAGCACGCGGCTGAGAGCCGTGGAGAAGTTGTGATGGCCGCCGCGAGCAAAACCGTTCGCCGCCGGACGGAAAACAGGGGGGTGGGTGGGCAGGACAGCACCAGAAACCGGAAAGTGCAGCTGCCAAGAAAAACCATGACCGGCCTCTGGATCGTTTTGATGGTACTCTTTTTTGTGGAGGCACTGTTTTATGCATGGTGCCGGGTCCAGTGCGTCAATAGCGGATACGGCATCGATCGGGAAACCCGCCGGCACCAGGCATTGCTCAAAGAGCGGAACACCCTGAGAATTGAATTGGCCCGGCTCAAATCGCCTGAGAGGATCGAAACCATTGCCCGAACCCGCTTGGGGCTGGTCATGCCGGATGCGCAACAGACGGTGACACTGCCATGACAACAACGGCAACAATACGGACACGGCTGCGGGCCGGAATCGTCGGCGTGTTTTTTCTGCTGGCCCTTCTCGCCATCAGCGTGCAGGCGGTCCGGCTGCATGTGTTCGAGGGCGCCTGGCTTTCCGAGCGGGCTGCCCGGGAGTACGAGCGTGCCATGGTGGTGCAGGGCAAGCGGGGCGCCATCACCGATCGCAACGGCAGCCCGCTGGCGGTGAGCATTGACAGTCCGTCCATTGCCGCCTATCCCCGCCAGATGAAGGACCGCAAAACAGCGGCAAGGCAGCTGGCCCGGGCCCTGAACCAGCCGCAGCGGGACGTGGTCAAGAAGCTGGACCCCAAGCGCTCCTTCGTGTGGCTCAAGCGCCAGGCCACTCCAAGACAGGCCGAAGCGGTTCAGGTGCTGGGAATCAAGGGGGTCGACTTTATCACCGAGCACAGCCGCTACTATCCCAGCAAGACCCTGGCGGCGCAGCTGGTAGGGTTTTCAGGCATCGACGGCCACGGTCTGGAAGGGCTGGAGTTTTACTTCGATGCCTACCTGAAGGGGGGGGAACAGGAGATCACCGTCCTCAAGGATGCCCTGGGACGTCGGTTTGAGGGGGCCGGGATGCCGGCAAACCTGCCCGGGGGGACCCATGTGGTGCTGACCATCGACCGTACCATCCAGCACATTGCCCAGAAAGCCCTGGAGGCTTCCGTGACCGAATACGCGGCCCAATCGGGCATTGCCATCGTGATGGCCCCGGCTACCGGCGAGGTGCTGGCCCTGGCGCACTACCCTTTTTTCAACCCCAACAGCTACCGGGATTTCAGGCGGGAGTTGTGGCGAAACCGGGCCATCACCGACTCCTTCGAGCCCGGCTCCACCATGAAGATTTTCAACGCGGCGGCGGCCATCGACAGCGGCGTCTGTTCACCGTCCACCGGTTCGGTGAAGATGGCGGAAAAGCTGGGGTCTCGCCAGCTTCACCACTATTTGAGGGCCTTCGGCTTCGGCCAGCGTTCCGGCATCACCTGCCCCGGTGAAACCGCCGGCAGCCTGAGCAGCTTCAAGGCCTGGTCCGCCATCGATACAGGGGCCATCTCCTTTGGACAGGGTGTTTCGGTATCGGCCATCCAGCTGATTGCGGCAGCATCGGCCATCGCTAACGACGGACTGCTTATGAAACCGCTGCTGGTCAAGGAGATTACGAACCGAAACGGACGCACGGTGAAACGCTTTTCGCCTGAGCCGGTTCGGCGGGTGGTCTCCTCACACACTGCCGCCACGGTGCGGCGAATACTGAAAACCGCGATAACTGAAGGCGGAACCGGAGTGAATGCGGCCCTTAAGGGGTACTCCGTGTGCGGCAAGACCGGCACCGCGCAGAAGATCGACGACAGCGGCACCTACGCAAAGGGGCGGTATCTCTCCTCCTTTGTAGGCTTTGCTCCGGCGGATCACCCGGAGCTGGCCATCCTGGTGATCGTGGACGAGCCCAAGGTTCAGAGCTACGGCGGCATCGTGGCAGCGCCCGCTTTCCGCCAGATCGCTCTGGAAACTTTGAGCTATCTCAACATTCCTCCAGGACCCGATGCGGATCGACTGCAGGTATCCCGGGGGAACAGGGCCAACGGATGAAGCTCTCATCGCTCACGGATCAACTGACAGTCGAAGCGACAACCGGTATTCAACCGTCTGTGGATCCGGATGTGAAGGCCGTCTGCTATGACTCGCGCAAGGTGATCCCGGGAGCCGTGTTCGTGGCCATCGAGGGTTTTGCCGCAGACGGACACCGCTTTATCCCCGCTGCCGTGAAGCAGGGGGCGGTGGCCGTGGTCTGTCGCAATCCGGTGATGGTCGACGCGGTGGTGATCCGAGTGGCGGATCCCAGGGCAGCGCTGGCCCTTTTGTCGAGCCGGTTTTACGGCCAGCCGGCCGGTGAGATGATCCTGGTGGGGGTGACGGGCACCAACGGCAAGACCACCGTTACCTACCTGCTCGAACAGATGCTGAAGAAGGCCGGGCACCGGCCCGGCGTCGTTGGAACCATCAACTATCGCTATGCCGGTAAGGCCTTAGACAATCCGGTGACAACGCCGGAATCCCTGGAACTGCAGGCGATCCTGCGGCAGATGGCCGATGCGGGCGTCACCCATGCGGTGATGGAGGTCTCTTCCCATGCCCTGGACCTGCACCGGGTGGACGGGTGCAGATACGATGCAGCTGTTTTCACCAATTTGACCCAGGATCACCTGGACCACCACGGTGACATGGACCGGTACTGGGCCTGTAAAAAAAGGCTTTTCGTCGATTTCCTCAAACCCGCCGATGCAGACCACCCCGTCCGGGCAGTGGTCAACGGGGACGATCCCAGAGGACAGGAGCTGGTCCGTGTTTTAGGCGCGGCAGCCCTGCGCACGGCTATCTACGGTGACGGAGACATCCTTCCGTTTGCGGTAATCCGGGATCTGGCGGGCATTCGCGGCAGCATTGTTATACCGGGCGGCGAGATCCCTTTCGCTTCGCCGCTGGTGGGAGAGTTCAATCTGGAGAATATTCTCAGCGCCGCCGGAGCGGCACTGGTCCTGGGCATTCCCCCGGTGGCCATCGCTGCGGGAATCGATGCCACCCCCTGCGTGCCCGGCCGGCTGGAGCGGATTGCCGAGGGCGGCGAGCGGACCATCTTCGTGGATTACGCCCACACCCCCGATGCGCTGGAAAACGCTATTGCCGCCCTGCGAACCTTGACGCCCGGCAGGCTGATTACCGTATTTGGCTGCGGGGGCGACCGGGACAACAGCAAACGGCCCATCATGGGCGAAATTGCAGCCCGGCTCAGCGATCTGGCGGTGGTCAGCTCGGACAATCCCCGCTCCGAGGATCCGTTGACGATCATTGCTCAGGTGGAGGCGGGGGTCCGACAGGTCTACACCCGGCGTCTTTCCACTGATGCCCTTAAAAACGGCTGGCAGGGCAACGGATACATGGTGGAGCCGGACCGGAGGGCGGCCATCGGGGCGGCCATCGGGGCGGCCAGAAAAAATGACGCCGTGCTGATTGCCGGCAAAGGACACGAAACCTATCAGATCCTGGCGAACGAAACCATCCATTTCGACGACCGGGAAGTGGCCCGCCAAGTGCTGGCGGCCATGAACGAAGCTGGAGCATAAGATCGTGACACCCTATGCGTGGACTACTGCACAGGTCTTGGCGGCAACCGACGGATCCCTGATTTCAGGAACGGCGGACATGGGCTTTGCCGGCATCGGCATCGATTCGCGTACGATCGGTCCGGACCGCCTGTTTGTGGCCATTGCCGGAGAATCCCACGACGGACATCGCTTTGTGGCCGATGTGCTGGATCGCGGTGTCAAGGGTGTGGTGGTGGCCGACGGCCAGGTGGCAAATATGCCCACAGACCGAATGGCTGCCGGCAGCATTGCCTGTGTAGCGGTGGCTGATACCACCCAGGCTCTGGGCGCGCTGGCCCGCTTCAACCGCAACCGGGGCAGCCTCAAGGTGCTTGCCATCACCGGATCCAATGGCAAAACCTCCACTCGCATGCTCATGGATCCGGTGATCTCAAAAAAGTTCGAGACCCTGAGCAGTAGCGGGAACCTGAACAACCACATCGGCCTGCCCCTGACGTTGTTCCGGCTGACACCGGCACACCGGGCAGCCGTGTTGGAACTGGGGATGAACCATGCCGGTGAAATCACTCACCTGGGTCGCATCTGCCAGCCGGACGTGGGCGTGATCACCAACGTGGGGCCGGCCCACCTGGAGGGGCTGGGAACCATTGAAAACGTGGCCCGGGCCAAGGGGGAGTTGCTCCATACCATTCGCCCCGGCGGCACGGCCATTCTTAACGCCGACGATCCTCATGTTGCGGCCCTGGCCGACACCGTGGATCGACCGGTGATCTATTTCGGCACCGGTGACCGGGCACAGGTCCGGGCCGACGATATCCGCCTGACCAATGCGGGCATGGCTTTTACCCTGACCACCCCGTCGGGCTGCATTTCGGTGACCCTGGCCACACCGGCCCGGGTGATGGTGTCAAACGCGCTGGCTGCTGCCGCTGCCGGTGAAATCATGGGTGTGCCCCTGGACCTTATCAAGGCGGGGCTGGAAGTCTTTTCCCCCCAAGCTGGGCGCATGGGCATCCGAATGCTGGGCCGTGACATCCGTCTGGTGGACGATACGTACAACGCCAATCCCGACTCCATGGCTGCGGCCATCGAGACCCTGGCGCTGATGCATGGAAACCGCCGCACCATTGCCGTGCTCGGGGACATGCTGGAGCTGGGACCGCTATCGGCGGCCCTGCACCGGGAAATCGGCAGGACCGTGGGCGATGCCCGAATCGATCGGCTGTATGTTGCCGGCAGTTTCGCCGCGGCCGTGGCCGACGGTGCCATGGATCGGCAGATGACGGCGGACCGGATCTTTACCGGGACCAAGGAATCGATCATCGATCGGCTGTACCACCAGCTTCAACCCGGCGATCTGATCCTGGTGAAAGGGTCCCGGGGAGTGGCCATGGAACAGGTGGTCGAGGCAATCTCCCGATGGGCGGATTCCAAATGATGAAAAGCGCAAGAAGACAAACCGAAGAGCAAAGGCGCGATACCGACAGATGATCTATCACCTGCTATACCCGCTGCATACGACCTTTGCAGCCTTTAACGTGTTCCGGTACATCACCTTCCGGACCATCTATGCCAGTCTCACCGCCTTTCTCATCTGTTTCCTTCTGGGACCCTGGGTGATCCGGCGCCTCTCCATGATGCAGGTGGGACAGTACATCCGGGAAGACGGACCCAAGGATCATTACAAAAAAGCCGGCACACCCACCATGGGGGGCGTGCTGATCATCTTTGCGGTGGTTGGATCCACTCTGCTGTGGACCGATCTGACCAACCGCTACGTGTGGATTGTCCTGCTGGCCACCCTGGGGTTCGGTGCCATCGGTTTTGCCGATGACTACCTGATGCAGGTGAAAAAGCGCAATCTGGGCCTGTCCGCCCGCCAGAAGCTGCTGCTTCAGGTGATTCTGGCGCTACTGGTGGGGCTGCTGGCCTACCTGGTGCCCGATTTTTCCACGAAGATCAGCGTGCCGTTTTTCAAGCGGCTGACCCCGGATCCGGGATGGGGATACGTTTTCTTCGCTGCCCTGGTCATCGTGGGATCGTCCAACGCCGTGAACCTGACCGACGGTCTGGACGGCCTGGCCATTGGCCCCGTGATCATCGCCGCCGTCACCTATATGATTTTTGCATACGTGGCCGGCCATGCGCGCATCGCCGATTACCTGCAGATCACCCCGGTGGTGGGGTGCGGGGAGATCACTGTGTACTGCGGCGCCCTGGCCGGCGCCGGAATGGGATTTTTATGGTTCAACGCCTACCCGGCCCAGGTGTTCATGGGAGATGTGGGCTCTTTGTCCATGGGGGCGTCTTTGGGCACCGTGGCCGTGATTACCAAGCAGGAGATTCTGCTGGCGCTCGTGGGTGGCCTGTTCGTCATCGAGGCCCTGTCCGTGATCTTTCAGGTGAGTTTTTTCAAGATGACCAAAGGCCGTCGCATTTTCCGGATGGCACCCATCCACCACCATTTTGAATTGAAAGGATGGCCGGAGCCGAAAGTGATTGTGCGATTCTGGATCATCGCCATCGCCCTGGCGCTGATCTCCATGAGTACGCTGAAACTGCGTTAACCCTAACGTTGCATAAAAAGCATCCGGCTCTTGCAGCGTTAGGGATACGGCGGAGATTGATGCATTTTATGGGTCTTCGAAACAAACAAATCGTGGTGGTAGGATTGGGGCGATCCGGGGTGGCAACGTCCCGGTTCCTCGTGAACCAGGGTGCCCGGGTGACGGTGACGGACCGTGCCCCGGCCGAAACCCTGAAGGCTTCAGCCGGGGCCTTGGACGGATTGGGGATCCAGCTGAAGCTGGGCGGACATGATGCGGGGGATTTTGAAACTGCCGACCTGGTGGTGCTCAGTCCCGGCGTGCCCCACACCCTGCCGATACTGGAACCGGCCTGGGCCAACGGCACCCCGGTTATCGGAGAGATGGAACTGGCTGCCGGATACATCACCGAGCCGATCCTGGCGGTGACCGGCACCAATGGAAAAACCACAACAACGGAGTTGGTGGGGAACATGCTTAGAAACAGCGGAAAGAATGTGTTTGTAGGGGGAAACATCGGCACACCGCTAATCGTGTATGCGGACGGTGCCCATGAGCGGGCCGATGTGGTGGTGGCCGAGGTGAGCAGTTTCCAACTGGACACCACTATTGATTTTCGGCCGGATACCGCTGTGATGCTCAACATCACCGATGACCACCTGGACCGGTATCCGACTTTTTCCGCTTACGCGAATTCCAAGTGGCGGATATTCGAAAAACAGCGCCCCACCGATGCGGCGGTTCTCAACGCCATGGATGCTACCGTGGCCGCCATGATCAAAAAATGGACCCCCATGGCCCGCCACCGGCTCTTTTCGGATCAGGTCATTATGAATGGTGCACAGATATTAAAGGATAAGATTCTGCTGTTTGATGCGGGCCGGCAGACCGGCAGCTTTGCTCTTGACAAGACCGGCCTTATCGGCCCGCACAACCGGGAGAATGTGGCTGCCGCCTGCCTGGCCGCCCGGGAACAGGGCGCCACGGACGCGGGGATCCAGCAGGCCATCGACGAATTCCAAGGACTCTCCCATCGTCTTGAAACGGTGGGGCGGGTGCGCGGTGTGCGCTTTGTTAACGACTCTAAAGCCACCAATGTGAACGCGGTGAAACGGGCGCTGGAGTGCTTCGACAGGCCGGTGGTGCTGATTATGGGCGGGCAGAACAAGAAGGGAGACTTCACCCAGCTCAAATCGCAGGTGCGCCGCCAGGTAAAAACCCTGGTGGCCATGGGTGAAGCCAGGGACGAGATCGTCACCGCCCTGGCCGGGGATCCGGAAAAAGGCATCATAGAGGCCGGATCCATGGAAGAGGCGGTGGAAAAGGCATTCGGTGCGGCGATGGCCGGAGAGACCGTGCTTCTCTCCCCGGCCTGTGCCAGTTTCGATATGTTCGATAACTATGCCCACCGGGGCAACTGGTTTCGGGAAGTCGTGGAAAGATTGGGATGAGTACAGCAGCAAAGCGAAACGGGGGTCAACCGGTGGTCTATGATCTGGGCCTGCTGTTTCCCGTTCTGCTGCTCGTGGGCATGGGCATCGTCATGGTCTACAGTGCCAGTTCCGCCCTGGCACTCAAGAAGTTTGGCAGCGATTACTTCTTTTTAAAGAAACAGGCCATGTTCTCCCTGATCGGCATTGTGGTGCTGGTGGCCTTCAGCTACATCCCATTCCGCCTGTACCGGATGCTGACCTATCCGGCACTGGCGGCGGCCATCGTGATGCTGGTGGCGGTGGCCTTTACCGGATTTGGCGTGACAGCCGGCGGATCCGCCCGGTGGCTGCAGATCGGGTCGGTCCGGTTTCAGCCGTCGGAACTGGCCCGGCTGGCCCTGGTGATCTACATGGCCTACTCCATGAGCAAGAAGGATGAACTGCTGCGGGATTTTTACGTGGGGTTTTTGCCCCATCTCCTTGTTTTGGGCCTCTTTATGGCGCTGCTGCTGGTTCAACCCGATTTCGGATCGGTGGTGATTTTTGCCGCCCTGAACAGGCTGAGTACCGGGTCAAACGGCTCATGAGCTTTCTGGATCCCTGGCAGTATCCGGCGGACGAGGGCTACCAGATCGTCCATTCACTCATGGCTTTCGGCACCGGGGGAATCACCGGCGCGGGCATTGGTAAGGGATACCAGAAACTGTTTTATCTTCCCGAACCCCATACGGATTTCATCTTTTCCGTGGTGGGGGAAGAACTGGGGCTCATCGGGGTCATGATCGTGATTCTGCTATACGGTATCATGCTCATGCGGGGCATCCGCATTGCCCGCAATGCCCAGGACCGCTTCGGTTCCTTCCTGGCCATGGGTATCACGGTGACCCTGGGCCTTCAGGTGTGCATCAACATGGGGGTGGCTCTGGGGCTGCTGCCCACCAAGGGACTGACCCTGCCGTTTCTCAGCTACGGCGGCACGAGCCTGCTGATCAATATGGCAGCGGTGGGGATCATGATGAATATAGGAGCGCGGGATGCTCGATGCTGAATCCCAAAAAGCCTGGCGGCCGCTGAAGGTGGTGATTGCCGGCGGCGGCACCGGTGGGCACCTGTTTCCCGGCATTGCCGTGGCAGGGGAGTTTGCCATGAGAAATCCGCACAGCCGGATCCTTTTCGCGGGTGCCGGTCGGCCCTTCGAAAAAGAAGCCCTGGCCCGGGCCGGCTATCCCCAGAGAACCATCGCCATCGAGGGGATCAAGGGAAGAGGACTGGGGGCCAAGACCCGGGCGGTGATGAAAATCCCCGGCGCCCTGTTCCGCTCCGCCGGCATACTGGCCGATGCGGAGGCGGACCTGGTGGTCGGGGTGGGCGGGTACGCCGCCGGGCCGGTGGCCCTGGCCGCCTGGCTCAAGGGCATCCCGGTGGTCCTGTGTGAGCAGAACACCGTTCCCGGCATCACCAACCGGATGCTCTTTCCAATAGCGAAGCGGATCTATGTCAGTTTTGAAAATACCCGAGGGAACATTGATCCGTCAAAGAAACGCATCACCGGCAATCCGGTGCGACAGCAGATTCTGGAAGCGTCGACAGTTGAATCAGGGGAGAAAAACACATTCACGATTCTGGTGGTGGGTGGCAGCCAGGGAGCCCATGCCATCAACCTGGCGGTCATGGACGCCCTGCCGTGTATCCGACAGCGGGAGAAGATTCGCATCGTCCACCAGACCGGTGCCGATGACCAGGATATGGTGACGGCAGCATATATGAAAGCAGGGATCGACGCAGAGGTGAAGGCCTTTTTCCACGATATGGCATCACGGTACGGCCGGGCGGATCTGGTCGTCTGCCGGGCCGGCGCCACCACGGTGGCAGAGTTGACCGTCCTGGGTAAGGCGGCGCTGTTCATTCCCTTTCCCTTTGCGGCGGACAACCATCAGGAACGTAACGCCCGTCCGGACCTGCTGGCAGTCATGGCGTCCAGGTCCAAAGCGCTGGGGAAGCCTGACGCGGCCCGAACCATCGTAGACGACTGCTACCAACTGGTGGGGAACGAGCCATGTATTTGAAAAAATACCATATCCATTTCGTCGGCATTGGCGGCATCGGCATGAGCGGCATTGCCGAACTGCTCCTGAACCTGGGCTACCGGGTCTCCGGTTCCGACGTGAAGGCCTCGGACATTACGGCCAATCTGACGCAGTTGGGGAGCACCATCCATATCGGCCACCGGGCCGAGCAGGTCGCCGGCGCCGATGTGGTGGTAGTTTCATCGGCCATCGATGCGAAAAATCCGGAAGTGGCTGCTGCCCGGCAAGCGGCGATTCCGGTAATTCCCCGGGCCGAGATGCTGGCCGAACTCATGCGGCTCAAATACAGCGTGGCCATTGCCGGCGCGCACGGCAAGACCTCCACCACTTCCCTGGTGGCCAACGTGCTGGCCGGTGGCGGTCTGGACCCAACAGTGGTCATCGGCGGCAAGCTTAAGAGCATCGACCGCAACGCGGTGATCGGACAGGGTAATTTTATCGTGGCCGAGGCCGACGAGAGCGACGGTTCTTTTCTCAAGTTTTCTCCGACCATTGCCGTGGTCACCAACATTGACCGGGAGCACATGGATTTTTACAAAGACCTGGATGCGATAAAAAAGGTTTTTCTCAATTTTATCGACAGGATCCCCTTTTACGGTCTGGCCGTGCTCTGCCTGGACAACGAGCCGCTCCAGGGCCTCCTCCCCGCTATCAAGAAACGGCTGACTACATACGGGCGGAGCACTCAGGCCGATTACCAGGCCCGGGACGTCAGTTTCGGTGAGATGAAAAGCCGGTTCACGGTGATTCATCAGGGCGAAAGCCTTGGCGAATTCCGTCTGGCCATGCCCGGCATGCACAATGTATACAACGCCTTGGCGGCCATTGCCGTGGGCCTGGAACTGGACATCCCGCTTTCCTCCATCAAACGGTCCCTGGAAACAGCCGAAGGGGTGCAGCGCCGGATGGAGATTAAGGGTGAAGTTAATGGCGTTACTATCGTGGATGACTACGGTCACCACCCCACGGAGATCCAGGTGACCCTGGAGGCGGTAAAAAGCAACTGGCCGGACCGTCGGAAGGTGGTGGTTTTCCAACCCCACCGATACACGCGCACCCAGGCTCTGCTGGAGGAGTTCACCCGCTCTTTCAACAACAGCGACGTGCTGGTGGTGCTGCCCATCTATGCGGCCAGCGAATCCCCCATCGCGGGCGTGAGCGGCGAGGCGCTGGGGGATTGCATCCGGGCCCACGGTCATCGGAACGTGACCTGCCTAAACAGTCTCGAGGCCTGTGTCGACCACCTTGAGAAAACCCTGGATCCTGGAGATTTGCTGCTGACCCTTGGTGCCGGCGATGTTTATCGCGTGGGAGAGATGGTTCTGGATAGACTGGCCGGTTGACAGAGGACAGAGGACAGAGGACTGAGGACTGAGGACTGAGGACTGAGGACTAAGGACTGAGGACGGAGGGCAGAGGACTGAGGACTGAGGACAGAGGACAGAGGACAGAGGACAGAGGACAGAGGACAGAGGACAGAGGACAGAGGACAGAGGACAGAGGACAGAGGACAGAGGACAGAGGACAGAGGACAGAGGACTGAGGACTGAGGACTGAGGACTGAGGACTGAGGACTGAGGACTGAGGGCTGAGGACTGAACTAAACTTTGAAACCGACCCGGAAAAATCGATTCAGAAAAAACAGGGAAGTCCGGCGGGCCCCGTTTCGGGACCGGGCCGTTTTCACCGCCAAAGCGCTTTTGGGAGTACTGGCACTGGTGGCGGTCAGCGGAGCGTTTATCCTGGTGTATGACTATTTTACCCAGACTCGACATTTCCAGGCCCGCCATATTGTGGTGACCGGGCAGCAGCGGATGAACCGCCGGCAGGTACTGAAGATTGCCGGCGTCGGACCGCAGACGAATATCCTGTCCGTGAACCTGACGACTACCCGTAAGCGACTGCTGGCCGACCCATGGATCGCCGACGTGGCGGTCAGCCGGGAGATCCCGTCGGGGCTGCGAATTTACATCCAAGAAGAAGAGCCGCTGGCCATGCTGGACATGGGTGACGGTCATGGCTTTTTGATCAATATTGCCGGCGAGGTGTTTAAACGGGAGGATGGTTCGGACAGCAACGCCTTGCCACGGGTGCAGGGGCTGAATCATGCGGATCTGCCCGTTCCCGGAAAGCCTGCCACGATGGCATTCCAGGCCGTGATGACCCTATTCCGCCTGGCCGGCAAAAAGAACAGCCCGCTGCCCCTTTCCGGCATTCGCCGGATTCGTGTGGACCGCGAAATCGGAGCCACTGTATATATCGGCGAAGAAAACCGGGCTGTGAAGTTTGGATTCGGTCGCTATCGTGAAAAGTGTGAGGCGTTGGGTCACCTGATGGTCCGGTTGAGCAGGGACAACCGGCTGACCCGGTACCGGTCCATCGATCTTTTTGATGTCAATCGAATCGTGATCACGCTGGCAACGGCCGGTCCATCCGGTTCGGATCGTGAGGAGGTGTAAGTTGCAGGGACCAAGAGAAGGAGCTATCGTCGTCGGCCTGGATATCGGGACCACCAAGATCTGCGCCGTGGTCGGCGAGGTGACGGGCCGCGAAATCAATATCATCGGTATCGGGACCCATCCATCCATCGGTCTGCGAAAGGGCGTGGTGGTCAACATCGAATCCACGGTGGAGTCCATCAAAAAGGCGGTGGAAGAGGCCGAATTGATGGCCGGTTGTGAGATTTCGTCGGTATACGCCGGGATTGCCGGCGGCCACATCACCGGCTTCAACAGCCGGGGAATCGTGGCCATCAAAGGGTCAGAAATCACCCAGCAGGATGTGGATCGGGTCATCGATGCGGCTCGGGCCGTGGCCATTCCCATGGACCGGGAGGTGATCCACGTGCTGCCCCAGGAGTACATTGTGGACGATCAGATCGGCATTCAGAACCCGGTGGGCATGGCGGGTGTCCGCCTCGAGGCCAAAATCCACATCGTTACCGGTGCGGTCACTTCGGCTCACAACATCGTCAAGTGCGCCAACCGGGCCGGGCTGGATGTATGCGACATCGTTTTAGAGAGCCTGGCCTCGGGCGAAGCGGTGCTTACCGAGGAGGAGAAACAGCTGGGCACCTGCCTGATTGACCTGGGGGGTGGCACCAGCGATCTTGCCATTTTCTTGGGTAAGAACATCAAGCACACCTTCGTGCTGGCCCTGGGGGGCGACAACCTCACTAATGATATCGCCATTGGCGTGCGGGCCCCCTTGAACGAGGCGGAGCGAATCAAGTGCAAATACGGCACTTGCGACGGGGCTTCCATCAGTCCAGATGAAACCATCGAGGTGCCGGGTATGGGCGGCCGCCAGCCCCGCAAGCTTCCCCGCCAGATTTTAGGAGAAATCCTGGAGCCGCGCATGGAGGAGATATTCACCCTGCTCCAGCGGGAGATCTACCGCGCCGGCATGGAAAACATGATCGCCTCGGGGATAGTCCTTTCCGGGGGTACGGCCCTCCTGGAGGGCACCATCGATATCGCCGAGGCCATCTTCGGCGTTCCCACGCGCATGGGCAAACCGCGGGGCATCGGCGGCCTCACCGACGTGGTGAACAATCCCATGTATGCCACCGGTGTGGGGCTGGTCATCTACGGTGCCAAAAAGGAGCCGGAGAAAAAGGGGAATGGCTGCCGTCTTTCGGAAAAATGACAATGGGTAAAAACGGATGGAGTTGTAAAAAGTTCCGGTTCAGACGGAACCGTCGAAACTGTAACCAAGGCGTACAGGCAAGCGCCACAATGGGCAACACAAGAAAAGGGGGAGATTATGACTGGTATGTTTACGTATGTGGAAAGTGAAAGTTCGGCAAAAATCAAAGTGATTGGCGTAGGCGGGGCGGGAGGTAACGCGATCAATAACATGATCTTGAGCAATCTGCATGGCGTCAAGTTCATTTCTGCCAACACGGATGCCCAGTCCCTGGATGTGGCCCAGGCTGAAATGCGCATCCAGCTGGGGGTGGAGATCACCGAAGGCCTGGGCGCCGGCGCCAATCCCCAGGTGGGACGGGATGCAGCCCTGGAAAATGCGGAAATGATCAAGGACGCGTTGTCCGATTCCCACATGGTCTTCATTACCGCGGGCTTCGGCGGCGGCACGGGGACCGGTGCGGCGCCGGTGATTGCACGGCTGTGTAAGGAAATGGGCATTCTTACCGTGGCCGTGGTGACTCGACCGTTCTCTTTTGAGGGTAGAAAGCGGGCCAAGCAGGCCGAGGATGGCATCATCGAGTTGAAAAAAGCGGCGGACACGGTGATCACCATCCCCAATGACCGGCTGCGGGGGCTGGCCTCGAAGAACGCCAAGATGGTGGATATGTTCAGAAAGGCAGACGAAATCCTGCTCCACTCGGTCAAGGGCATCACCGACCTGATTATGATGCCCGGCCTGGTAAACCTGGACTTTGCCGACGTGAAGACCACCATGTCCCGGGCCGGTATGGCCATCATGGGTATCGGCAGTTCCAGCGGCGAAAACCGGGCGCTGGAAGCGGCTGAACGGGCCATCTCACACCCGCTGCTGGAAGACATCAACGAACGCATTTACAATGAGGTGGGCGACGATGCGGAGATCATCTGGGGCGCGGTCATCGACGACAGTGTGGGCGATGAGATGAGCGTCACCGTCATTGCCACCGGTATCGGCGAAAAGGAAAAGGAGAAGGAGAAGGAGGCGGTCCTGAAAGTGATGGACCCTACTTACGGCGGTAAGGTGCGTGACATCACCCCGGCGGATCTGGCCCGTTCGTCGGAACTGGACGCACCCACTTTTATTCGCCGGCGGCAGGCCGTCAACGAAAGGCCGGCCAGTGAGCTCTACCGGGAGTACAAGGGGATTGTCATCGACAACGACGATCTAGACGTTCCCACTTTTTTAAGAAGAAAGGCGGACTAACTCCGTGGCTGAATGATCCGGATCAGCTGGGACAACGTTGAATCAGAGGACGGATGATGCAGCATTACCGATGTAGTGACCACTTGACCGGTGGTCGAAGGATTGGTGGCGATCGGCGGGGATATTCATATGCCTGCTGTATCCCCGAACGACGTAGCGGCGTGGAGCGCCGCAGAGAAAAAGTTCGCCGCCAGCAAAGCCGGAATACCGCGATGATGAAGGCGGTCGATGAGACCACCACAACCGAGCCGATACGATTCTGAAACGCGATGGATTGACGGCCGATGCGGATAAAGATCTGCGTGAACCATGGCAACAGGATCTCAACAGGCACCCAGAGGGCGTGCGGCGGCTGAACGCGGCGTTATCCGAAAGCCTGCCGCCGGCCGTATTCGCGTGGCCCTGGTCTACCCCAACCTTTACCATGTGGGGATGTCCAACCTGGGGTTCCAGACCGTATACCGGCTCATCAACGATATCGACCATGTGGTTTGTGAACGGGCTTTTTTACCGGAACAGGATGGCGGTAGAATCCACCGGGTGCTGACGGTCGAGTCCCAGACGCCCATCGAAGACTTCGACATCATTGCCTTTTCGATTTCCTACGAGAACGATGCACCCGCCGTGCTTTCCATCCTGGAAACAGCAGGACTCCCCCTGCCGGCCGCCCAGCGTGGCGCCACTCCCCCCCTTGTGCTGGCAGGGGGAGTCTTCTGTTTTCTCAACCCTGAACCGTTGGCCCCGTTCATCGATGCCTTCCTGCTGGGGGAGGCCGAGGTTCTGGTATCTGGTTTTTTTCAGATCTTTGATCCATCGGTCGAAAAGCAGGCAATTCTGCTGACCCTGGCCCGCCACGTTGCTGGCCTATACGTTCCTGCCCTCTACCGCCCCCGGTATCATGAAGACGGCACCCTGGCTGAGGTTGAGCCGCTGGCGGATGTGCCTGCCTCCGTCAGACGGCTGATGGTGCCGGATTTGTCGGACCTGCCAACGGCCAGCACCATTTTAACCCCGGACACTACCTTTGACGACACCTACCTCATCGAGGTTTCCCGGGGGTGCCCCCATGGGTGCCGCTTCTGCAGCGCCGGATATGTCTATCGGCCACCGAGGTTCCGCCCCTTTAGCCTGCTTGACCGTCAGGTGGACGATGGGTGCGCACTGACCGACCACATCGGCCTGGTGGGGGCCGCCGTTTCCGACCTGCCGGGCATACGTGAACTGTGCGGCAAAGATCGGGGCCGTGAGGTCCGGTTCTCTTTCAGCAGTCTGCGGGCCGACGCCCTGGACGGCCCGCTGGTCGAGGCGCTCAAAAAAAGTCGGGTGAAGACCGCCACCATCGCCCCGGATGCCGGCTCGGAGCGCATGCGCCGGGTGATCAACAAGGGGATCACTGAAGACCACGTGGTCGTTGCCGCCGAAACCCTGGTGGCCGCCGGCATCCCCAACCTGAAGGTCTATTTCATGATCGGCCTGCCCACGGAAACCGAGGCCGATGTGGCGGCCATTGTGGATCTGGTGAAGCAGATCAAACACCGCTTTCTCAGAACCAGCCGGGGCAAGGGGCGCATCGGTGAAATCACCGTGAGCATCAGTTCCTTCGTCCCCAAACCATTTACACCATTTCAGTGGGTGTCCATGGACGAGGTGAAGAGCCTTAAGAACAAAATCAGGATGGTGAGGACGGGATTGAAAAAAACGGCCAATGTGCGGGTACACGCAGATCTGCCCCGGTGGGCCTACCTGCAGGGGCTGATCGCCCGGGGGGACCGGCAGGTGGCGGACATCCTGATGCTGGGCCACAAAAACAGGGGCAACTGGCCCCAGACCTTCAAGGCCTCACCGGTCAACCCCCACTTTTACGTTCACCGTGAACGGGATCCCGATGAGCTGTTTCCCTGGGACTTCATCGACCAGGGTATCGACAAATCCTACCTGTTGAAAGAGTACCGCCGGGCGTTGGCCGGCCGGACCTCCGCCCCCTGCCCCGTTGATCCGTCGAAATGCAGCATCTGCGGGGTATGCGAAGGAAAACCCGACGCACGTTGAGTCCCCATGTAATTCCGTTTAACTCCAAAAGAATTACATTGCAGAATAAGCTAAAAAATACTCGACAGGATAAGCTAAATTTAGTACCGCAACAAAAGCTAATAGTTGCACAATACAAAAAGCTAACGAAAGAATAAGAGCGATGGCTACCCCAAAGGAAAAACTGGCCAAATCCCTTGAGGTGCTGCAGACTTTACAAAAGAACGGTGTCGTCGCTGTGCGTTCATACGACCTGACCCGGACACATCGTGAACGCCTAATCAAGAACGGCTTCTTGATAGAGGTTATGAAGGGCTGGTATATTCCTGTCCGTCCGGACGATGTCACGGGTGATAGCACGACGTGGTACGCTTCGTATTGGGGCTTTTGTGCAGTCTATTTGAAGGCGCGTTTTGGGATGAATTGGAGCCTTTCTCCTGAGCAGTCACTATTGCTGCATGTTGGGAACATGAGGGTCCCACGCCAATTGCTTGTACGTTCACCGAAGGCCCGCAACAAGGTCACAGCACTACTGCATGACACGTCGTTATTCGATACGCGTGCGGCTCTCCCCAAGGCTGGACAGGTTGCAGAGAAGGACGGCCTACGTCTGTTCTCTATACCTGCGGGCCTGGTGAGCTGCGGATCTGGATTCTTTCTACAGAACGCAACGGACGCTCGCGCGGTGTTGGCTATGGTGAGCGATGCATCTGATGTGCTTGCATTGCTTCTGGAAGGTGGGCGAACCAAAGTTGCCGGCCGTCTTGCAGGTGCATTCCGAAATATCGGACGAGACCGTATTGCCGATGATATTGTCAAAACAATGCAAACTGCAGACTATGACATTCGGGAAAAAGATCCATTCGAAAACGCATTGAACCTGATCCTGCCAGCGCGCGAACAGTCGCCGTATGTGAACCGTATTCGCCTCATGTGGCAACAGATGCGAGAACCCATCCTCAAGCAATTTCCTCCCGTTCCTGACCAACCACCCGACACCGTTGCCTATCTTAATGCAGCCGATGACATTTACGTTATGGACGCTTATCACTCGTTGTCCATTGAAGGCTACCGGGTCAGCCCTGAACTGATCGAACGGATCCGCATTGGCGATTGGGATCCGGAAAAAAAAGAAAATGACCGCGAGCATCGTAATGCTTTAGCTGCGCGAGGGTACTGGCAGGCCTATCAGGCAGTCCGCGAAAGCGTACGCAAGGTACTATCGGGGGAAAATCCTGGAACAGTCAGCGGTGATGATCACGGTGACTGGTACCGTGAAATGTTTGGACCCAGCATAACAGCCGGCCTCTTGCGGACGGCGGACCTTGCCGGCTACCGAAGCGGTCAAGTATATATTCGCCGCTCAATGCATGTACCACCACGTTATGAAGCAGTGCGAGATTGCATGCCGGCATTCTTTGATTTATTGAGAGAAGAACCGGAGTCATCCGTGCGTGTTGTTCTGGGGCACTTCGTGTTCGTATATATCCATCCGTACATGGATGGTAATGGCCGTATTGGACGATTTCTTATGAACGTGATGCTGGCTGCGGGTGGGTACTCCTGGACCGTGATTCCACTGGAAAAGCGAGGCGACTACATGGCTGCGTTGGAATGCGGCAGTGTGGAACAGGATATTACGCCGTTGGCGATTTTTCTTGGGCGGCTCGTATCTGATAGTTTAGTAACATAATCGAATAACTTAACGATGAAATTGTATGCAACTGACGCAGGATCGGCTTACCCGACTTTTTTGCCCTTGACCATCGGAGCATTCTATCTTATTGATAAGCGTTAACATTTGCACACAATGGCCAATTCTCCAGATCAACGTGAAAATGCGAAAACCTGCATCTGACACCACCTGCCGATTTCTCAACGGCGCTGGTTGCTGATCCGGACGTGGATGCACAACTCAATATAAGCTGCGGGCAACCTTCAATACAGTTGAAACGATCTGAAGAAAAGCCTGCCGATGAACACCTATCAAAAAGGAGGGATTTAATGTTGGTAAAAAGAGTGCTTATTCTGTTTTTTCTATCGATCCTTGTGCTTGGGTGTGCCGGATCTGCCAAGAAAATTAACAACCTGAATATCGGCATGACAAAGGCTGAAGTAATAGAGGTGATGGGGGAACCCAACTATACCAGCGGCGCAAATGATGTTGAGATTTTAAGCTACAAGCTGACATCTAATAGTCTTTATAGCGACAAGTATTTTGTTAGAATTAAAAAAGGTAAAGTTGATCGGTTTGGTCAACAGGGCAGTTTCGGATCCTTTTATTAAGCCTACGCTACATTTTTAGGTCTGATTCAAGCTTTATTGAGAGTAAATCACGGCACCGGCTACTGTCAAAACCTTGGATTTACGAAAGTAAAATGCCTACCTTTTTAAAATAGATAATAAAATATCGGGTCGGTTTGTAGTAACGCCATCGACACCTATCTTAATGAGTTTCTTCATATTTGATTTAGAATCAGGTGTCCAAACAATTACCTTAATTCCCTCAGAGTGGGATTTTTCTACTATTTTTGAAGTTATGTTTTTATTATGGCCGGTTACATGTTTACAATTGGTTATCCAGTATGTTCCACCCGCAGATTTTACCGCTTTTGGTATTGAATCAAATGTATCAATATCTATCCCGGCCATCCAAGGGGAAGCACCGGACTTATTCTTTTGGATAGTGTCGAAATCCTTTTTTGCAATGGTGACATAACCTGTTGGTACTTCTGACATAATACCCTGAAAATACATTAATGTTTTCCAATCAAAAGATATAACAGTTACCCTTTCTGTGATATTTTCATCTTTGATTACCTTTGCAACTACGTTTGAAATTTCTTCAGGTGACTTTGTCTCTTCAGGCTTTAAAGGAGAAAACTTAAGTTCAATGAACAAATGCGTTTTGCCACCTGTTCGCTTTACTAACTGAATTACATCGCGTAGGGTCGGGATACGTTCCCCTTCTGCAGGTTTTTGATCTGGGTACTTTTTAGCATATCCTTTCCATCGGTTCAGTTTCCCAACATCATAAGATTGAATTTCTGATAGTGTTAATTCCTTAATAAGGTGTCTTTCTTTTATCCATTCTCCGTTAGTATCTCTTGTAGTTGCGGGATTTAATCTGGAATCGTGGTAAACAACGGCTTCATTGTCAGATGTAAGACGAATATCCAATTCGATAGTATCAACTCCTATATCCATAGCCTTTTTAAATCCTGCCAAAGTATTTTCCGGCAATAGCCCTGCCGCCCCTCTATGGCCAATGACGTTTAGATCGCCAGCTATAGTACTAATAATTGTAATGAATGAGAAAATGAAAGCAAACATAAGGAATGTTTTCCCGCCTAATATTTTGATGTTCATAATTGCCTCCTTCTCGATCGTAAACCTATTGTTGCGAGCGACAGCACTCTAAAGAGAAAACCTTGTGGTGATCACCCCTTTCGAGCAATTTCTTCAAGAATGTGGCGATACAATCTGTAATGGGCGAACGGAACGTTACTGCGTGGCCTGTCATCGAGGCAGGGAAGGTAATGACCGCTTTCAAGCAGAGCTGGCACCGTTTCCTCCACAGCCTTTCGCACGGCCGCCTTATCCCGGGCCAATGCAGTTGAGTCAATCCCGCCGATCAGGGCGACTCCAGATCCGAATTGACGACGAAGTTTGGGGTATTCCATGCCAGCACTGCGGATGTTGCTTATCCAGAGGCCGTTGATGCCAGCATCGATGAGAGAAGGTAAGAGCGAAGTTAAGTCACCTCCTGTGGTGCAAAGAATACGAAGAGGAACACGATACTTCTTTAAGAGATCAATGACTTTCTTGTAGCCTGGTATGGCGAAGCGCTCAAACATTGCAGGAGAAATCACGGGTGCAATGTTGGATGCAATGGGTTCATAAAATGAGGCATAGTCGATCGACACTTTTGAAAGCACCCTCTCAAGGCAGTCACAGTAAAAATTTGTGGTCCTTTTAAAAAGGTCCTCCACCACCTGCGGCTTTTTAATAAGTGCAAAGCAAGCAGATAGCAGAGAGTCCCAATCTCCCACACCCAACATCTGCAAAAGACCGCCCCCCGAGGCATCCACATAAAGGACTCGGCCTTCCCGGTGAAGGCGTTCGCATTTTTTTACAAAGCCCCTTGCATACCGTGATGGTTGGTCAGGGTTGTAATGTCGTTTGAAAGAGGACTGGTCGTAGAGGAGGCCCGGTGCTTTTTGGTAAAAGGGGTAGCTGCGCAACATAAGTCCGACGGAATGATGCGCCTCCAGATTGAAATGCTTCGAAACGGACTTCTGTCGAGGAAATCCCTCCTGGTACCATCGCCTGAGTGTGTCTTCGTCGGGCTCAAGGTCGAAAAACGGAAACCTGTCAGTGTCATCACCCAAAAGGGTCCCCAAAAATCTTTGTCTCTGGGTAATTCCACCCATTATCATCCCCGGTTGTTGCTCAAAGAATTGAGGGAGAATCGGACAAATTCGAATCGAAATAAGAATACTAAACCGGTGGACCCTGTGGAACCCCCCCGTATCAACAAGCGGTCAGGTCATCATATAAAATCCGATGGTTACATCACAGGCGTCTTGGCTCGCAAACTGGCAGCCGATGGTTTCTTGGGCCACTGACCGCACCACGACCTCCTTTTGAATGACCGAACTGGCCGTGTTGTCCAGGGTGAACTTGACCCGGAACCGGTCATCGACGCGCACGTCCTGCTTGCCGAATACCTTGAATCCGATCCCATGGCGGGAGATGTTGTTGACCAGGATTCTTCCCCAGTCATCCGATTTCATGGCAATGCGATCACCCCGGCCGCGGATGAACACGCCGTCCAAATTGACTATTTTGCGGTGCTCCCGGCGAAGTTCGATCTTAATGTACATTTCATTGCCGCAGGCGCAGGTCGCCTTCAACCGGGTGCCTATGGTCCGGATTTCTGAAATGTCCAGCAGTTTTTGGCTGTTGCAGTGTTTGCAGGCGATATTGGCCGTCTTCCCGTCCTTGAGCAGTGCCGTGCTCAGCAGGTCCGGGTCATCGGGTTCCCCTTCCTCGAAACGCCAGTGCGCTTTTTCCTCGCCTGCCGCGCTGGTGTCGTTATTGATGATCTCGATGGGCCCCTCGTACTCCTGAAGGTTGTCGCTGCCGGTTTGAAGCCCAGGTACAACGAACTGCAGGATGGTTTCGCGAATCTTGGCCGGTGCCTTCTCGACCTGTCGCCGGAGCAGTGCATTGACGATGGTGCCGCCGACGCATTGGATCAGGCTCTGGGTTTCCCGGGACCACGCGACCGGTTGCTTGACGGCATCGCAGCCGATTATGCCCAGCAGGTAGCGGCCGTAAAACAGCGTGGCGAACAGGAACGATTTGACTCCCGGGGCATGGAATTCATCGTGGGCTGCGCGGTCTACCGGTGCAAGCGTGTTGATATTCGAAACGGTGACGGTGCTACGCTTTTTCACCTGGCCCAACATGCTGGAAAAAGCATCTACGGGGGCGCCCTTCAGCGCCGGCGCCGGGGATTCTATTCCGTCGCTGAGCCATTCGTGAGTGATGGAAAGGCGGGTCTTACGATCGTGAAACAGGCAAACGTAGACACGGTCAGCTCCCGAGACCAATCCCACTTTTTCCAGAGAGTAGATAATGATTTCGTCGATGTCGGCCGTAGACCAGACGGAAAGGTCATCGATGATGGAAAACAGCAGGTTGACAAAGTACTCTTTGAGCTGCAGGGCTTCCAGTGCCTGTCGGTAGGGAGTGATGTCCTCCACGGCCAACAGCATTCCGGGCAGATGCTGTTCCGGCATTTCCACCGGTTGGGCATTTACCCGTGCCGACCATATGGCCCCGTCCTTTGTCTTGAGTTTGATTTCAAAGGGCTGTTTCCGGGCGCCGGCAAAGATTCGACTGCGATTAATGTAAAAAACGGCCTGGTCTTCCGGGGCGATGAACAGGCTGATGGGTTTTTTCAGTAAATAGGATTTATCTGCACCGAGCATATCGACGGCGCGCGTGTTGACGCCGTCGATGAGACCGGACTTGTCCAGCGAAATCAGGCCGGTGGTCGATGCTTTCAACAACCGGGAGCAGTCTGTCAGATTCTTTTTGAGCAGCTCCCGTTCGCTGGTGAGGGCGTTGTTGAAATTTTCCAGCTCGGTGTTGCGGTGGGTCAACTCCTCAATCTTGTACCGTAGTTGTTCGGACGGGACATGGTCGGTTTGATGATCGTCTCTGGTCATGGCGTTCTCTTAAGGGCCCTTACTGGTAGATCTTTTTCAGTTCTTCGGATGCCTCGACGGCCAGATCTGAATCTTCAGTATATTCGATAGCCCCCTTCAATGCCAGTATGGCATTGTTGTAATCCCCCAGCAGGCGGTAGGTTTTTCCCAGCTCCAATAGCAGGCTCGGATTCTTAGGATAACTTTTCGCAGCCTCTTCGAACAGGGAAAGCGCGGCGTGCAGTCGGCCTGTGGCCAGGTAGGTTCTGCCTAAATTCAACTGGGCGATAAAAAAGTCCGGCTGGAGTTTCAGCGCCTCTTTCAAATAATCTTGGGCCTTGTTATATTTTCCCTTGTTGTAGTAGGCCCAGCCCAGGTTGGCCAACGGGAAGTGAGGGGTGGCGTAGAGCATGTCTCCAGTCACATCTTCCAGCATGGGGATGGCCTTGTCCCATTCTTTCTGGACCATATAGGCGCTGCCCAGGTTATTCTTGGCCAGGGAGTAGTCAGGTTTCAGTTGCACCGCTTTTTCAAAATGCACTACTGCCAGATCGATCTTCTCTTTGGCCATATAGACCAGACCCAGATCGTTATGCAGGATGGGGTCGTCCGCATTCAGCTTTTCCGCTTTGAGCAGTTCTCCCAGGGCTGCAGTATAATTTCCTTCGCTGATATAGGCCTCGCCCAGGTTTCTGGCCGCACTGGCCCTTTTTTTATCCTGGGGGGATACCCCCGTGGTGACGCATGCTGAAAACAGCAGCATAGCAAAAAGCAAAGAAAGTATCGCCTTCGGTCGCCAACGTGTCATGGATCATTCTCCTTGTAATGAGTGTGTCCAGGATTTACTCATCCATACTAACGATCATTCGATACGACTATCCTCGGGAGCTGCCTTCGATTCGGACCAGCCGGATGCCCCGGTCCCGGATAAAGACTTCAATCAATTCGGGAATCTGCATATCAGTGAACAGTCGATTTTCTCTGCTGCTCGTCGGAATAAGCATGCCGTTGATGGTAATGGCCGTGTTGAATTCAGCGGATCGGTTCGCCCCATAAAAAACGGGGGACGCGGTATAGGCCATACCAGCGGCTTCCATCAGGCGCTGAATAATTTCCACCGGTCCGGCGTCCACATTGATCTGCAGGATCTCAAGCCCTGTATCCCTGATGGCTTTCACTGCATCGCCGTAAAGGTCACCGAAATCGATAAGAATTTCCTTTCCGTTGCCGAAAGAGAGCAGGTTGGATAGGGCCTGGACCTGGATCCCGGCGTAGGGGAAGCTGATGCTGGTGTTGGGTGAGTAGTGAAATCCCATAGATTCTGCAAACGATTCGAGGAGTGCCTTCTGGCTGGTGCCGTCGATGCTGGCAAAATCTGCCGCCGCGTCCGTGGGAAGCGGCGGTAGTGTTGCCTCGGGTGCTCCGGTCAGGATTTCCTTGATGACAATATCGTTCTGGTCCAAATAGCGGACAATGGCGTCATGGGTTCGCTGGGAGGCGGACATGATGGGGGTGATGCAGGTGTGGCGGGGAACGAGGCCATCGGCAGAGGGTTCGGTGCGGATCCATTTGGCGCTGACGCTGATGCTTACCCCCTCATCGTCAAAGGCCAGTTGGTTGGTGGTTGCTTCACCCGAAAAGGCCGCAAAGATGGCTTCCAGAATGTCCCAGGATGAAGCGTTGTCGGATACCTTCACCACCTTGACATTGTTCCAGTAAGATTGAATCAGTGGCAGATCCACATTCATCACCCGGTCATGGGTGGTTAGAATCACCTTGGACCTGTTTTGAAGGTCGATCATGGGGTGACGGGAAAGGTCCAGCTCGAAATCTTTTCCCTGTTTCATGGGAAAAAAATAGGTCCCCTTGTCCAGCAGGTGACCGCCGATGACCGATGCGGCTTCGGCAGCCGGGCCGGTGTTGCCCGTTTCCGGCAGATGGGTGACCATCTCCGGTGCGGCGGCAACGGCGGGCCGGGGTTGGGGTGCATCGGTCTCAGCCTCGGTGGTACCCGCCATCTTTTCGACCAGATCCCCCGCTTCATCGAACAGGGTGCTGTACCAGCTCTGTTCTCTCATGGAAGGATCGGGCATGTAGATTTTCTGACCGGCGTAAATCCGGTTGATATCCTTGATGTGTGGATTGACGGCCTTGAACAGCTTCACTCCCTGACTATAGGTGGTGTTTCCGAATCGGCCGCCGAACCGGTTGGCAATAAGCCTGGAGACGGTGTCGCCCCGCTGGATGGTGTAGGTCCGGGTATGTTTTTTAATCATCTCCTTGGGGTTGGTGATCATGACGAAGGGGATGGTGACTACGCCGGAGGATTGGCCCGGCAGGTTGCCCTGGGTCAGTTTTTTCAGCGGAATATCCACCACCTGTCCGGGGCGGATGCGGTCGATGTCTTTCACATGGGGGTTGAGGCGCTGGAAAATCAGCCGCGGTCGTAGCGCACCACGTAGTTCTTGTAGAGCATGGCGCCATGGGTGTCTGCCGTCAGGACGAGCGGGATAAACGCCAGCACCGGCAAAAGAATCCAGCGGGTAAGTGGGCGTATAAGAATGTCTATATATTTTATTGCCATGGCCGTTTGCCTGTCTTTTTCGTTGGGTTTCCGGGTCGGATGGTCGATCCCCTTTTCCACCGGAAACCGGTGTGGGCCGTTCAGTTCCTTTTCCTTAATCCGAGTTCCGCAGCGATCTGTCCGGAGACGGCTTTTACAAAGGCGGTAAACGCCTCCTTATCCAGCGGTTTGCCCGGTGCCGGCACCTGCTCCAGATCTTTTGGATGAACATAGCGTGGCTGATTGACCAGTGCCGGGTTTGGTGAGACGGCAAATCCGTCCGGGAAGCTGTTCTGAAAATACATGTCCTGAAATCCAGAAAACTTGAGGGCGTGGGCCGTGGAATCCACGATGGCCGTCTCATTGGATGTCACAAAACCTTTGCTGAGGGCCACGTGCAGCCCGGCCAGCGACTCGCCGCCGTGGGTGCAGGCGATATGGCCGTTGCGGTTGGCTGTCAGTTGCCAGTCCATGATGGCCTGTTCGGACACCTCCACGAAAAAGACCCGGGGCCGGCCGGCAGCCTGGTTGTAGCGATCCACCAGGTGGATCACCCGGGGCATGGAAACCGGGTTGCCGATCATGGCGGCCTGGGCCACACTGGGTTTGACGGTCATGGGCACAAACTGGCGTTTACCCTCCTCGGGCTGGCTGTAGTATTGATAGACCGGGTTGGCATGCGCGGACTGCACGCCGACAATCTTGGGTAGGGTATCGATGACGCCTACAGCGAAGAACTTGAGAAATCCATTCATCACGGCCGTGATGTTTCCGGCGTTGCCGATGGGCACCACCACCACTTTGTTGGCCATGGCATAGTCAAAATCCTGCGCGATCTCATAGGAATAGGACTCCTGCCCCAGGATGCGCCAGGCGTTTTTGGAGTTGAGCAGGGCTACGTTATACTGCTCGGAAAGTGCTTCGACGACCTTCATACAGTCATCGAATACTGATTTGACGTGAGGCTTGAGATAGGCGGCATAGAGGGCGGCGGCGGCGCTGGTGTCCCCGGTAGAGGCGCAAATGGAGAGCACTTGGTCGACCAGCCCCTGCTGAATGAGAAAATTGATGTAGCTCAGGGCGCTGGCCATGCCTCGGTCCTTGAAGGAGGCGCTGGGGTTCTGGCCGTCGTTCTTATAGAAAAAGCGGATGCCCGCCTTTTCCTGGAGGATGCCGTTGGCTTCCACCACGGGGGTGTGGCCCTCTCCCAGATAAACCACCGAATCCAGGGGGATCACGGGGCCGATGAACTCGTGGTAGCGGTAAATACCCTTAAGGGCCGGGATCTTGAGCATGCGCCGGTAGTCGAAAATCCGCTGCCAGGTCTCGCCGCCGATGGCCTTGTGTCGTTCGAACCGGCGGTCGTGGAGGAGCAGCACGCTGCCGCAGTCCGGACAGGTGTACAGCAGCGATTCGATGCTGTGTTCGGCATGGCAGCTCAGGCATCGGTAGATCAGTTCGCCGCCGGGTTCCGGGATCAGGTGAGATCGGATCTCTTCCGGGAATTGGTCGAGCCTCACGAGGTAATCTTTTCCGTTCCGCCCATGTACGATCTGAGCGCTTCGGGGATGACGACAGTGCCGTCCTCCTGTTGATAGTTCTCAAGCAGGGCCGCCAACGTTCTGCCCACAGCCAGCCCGCTGCCGTTCAAAGTATGGACCAGCCGGGTGCCTTTTTTGCCCTTTTTCTTAAACCGGATGTTGGCCCGACGGGCCTGGAAATCCTCGAAGTTGCTGCACGAGGAGATCTCCCGATAGACGCCCTGGGCAGGCATCCACACTTCGATGTCATAGGTTTTGGCTGCGGAAAAGCCGATATCGCCCGTGCACAGGGTGATCACCCGGTAGGGCAGTTCAAGGCGGCGAAGCACGGTTTCCGCATTGTCTAGGAGTGATTCCAGTTCGTCATAGGAGGTTTCCGGCCGGGTGAATTTGACCAGCTCCACCTTGTTGAACTGGTGCTGGCGGATCAGCCCCCGGGTGTCTTTGCCGTAGGAGCCGGCCTCGGAGCGAAAGCAGGGGGTGTAGGCCGTGTAGCAGATCGGCAGCTGGGATTCGCCCAGAATCTCCTCCTGGTAGATGTTGGTGACCGGGACTTCTGCCGTGGGGATGAGAAAATAGTCCAAGCCTTCCAGCTTGAACAGGTCCGCCTCAAACTTAGGCAGTTGGCCGGTGCCGGTCATGGACTTCCGGTTGACGATAAATGGCGGAAGCACCTCTTCATACCCGTGTTCGATGGTGTGCAGGTCCAGCATGAAGTTGATCAGCGCCCGCTCCAGGCGGGCACCCGCGCCAAAATAGAGGGGAAACCGCGCGCCTGCGATTTTAGCGGCGCGGGTGAAATCCAGGATGCCCAGATTCTCACCAATGGTCCAGTGGGGCAGGGGGGAATAGGAAAAGGCGGTGGGCTCACCAACCGTTTTGACCACGGGGTTGTCTGTCTCGTCTTTTCCCACCGGCACGGTTTTGTGGGGGATGTTGGGCATGGCCATGAGCATCTCACCGATGGCCGATTCACTTTCTCCTAAGTCTTTTTCCAGGTTCTTGATGGTTGCGGATACGTCCCGCATTTTTTCGATGATGGCATCGGCGTTCTCCCCGCTGCGTTTCATTCGGGCGACTTGGTCTGAAACGGTATTGCGCTGGCGCCGTAGTTCCTCCAACTCGAAAAGGATGGTTTTCCGCCGGGTGTCTTGGGCCTGAAACGCCTCCCAGTCAATTGCGGTTCCACGGTTTTGCATGGCTGTTTTGATCAGTTCCAAATTTTCTCTGACGAGCTTGATTTCCAGCATAATTGTCCTTATATTCCAAAATCGTGTTGTAAACGGGGCCAACCATCGGATTGAAGGCAGTGGTGTCAGTTCGTTTTGGGGTGGTGAACGGCTATACCGATGAAAGGCGAACACCGAAGGCAAAATCAGCCGAAACTTTATCCCAAGTGGTCCAATTAGTCAATAATGATTGCCGGTTGAACCGCGACAGCGAGGGTATCCCACTCCGCTTGCGACGGGGGATGCGAGTGAGCTGAAAATCGGTAGTTTTCTTACGGTGAACCCTCCCCGTGGCTTGCCGCGGGGAGGGTTCACTGATTTAAGACGCGGTGTTTCGACCAGAGGCAAATAACCGAAAGGTGGAAATGGCAATGGATGAAGTCCGGGAAAAAAAGCAGGAAATCAGAAATGAAATATCGACCTTTATTAATTCGCTTTCCAGCGAGGTGCTTGAAGAGAATACACGCATTATCGAGAACCGGCTTTTTGAGTTCGCCAACTTACTCGAGTCCAAGATTGTCATGCTTTATGTGAATGCCGAAAACGAAGTGGCCACCGATACTATTATCAAGCGTGCCTACGAATTCAACAAAATCGTGGTGCTGCCCGCTTTTAACACAGCAAAGTCCACCATGAAACTGATGAAGGTGGACAACCCGGACAAGGATCTGGTTGCCGGCCCGCGTGGGATTCTCGAACCGAACCCGGCCAAATGCAAGGCGGTTCCCTTGGACTGTATCGATATCGCCATCGTTCCCGGCATTGCCATGGATGAAAAGGGCGGACGGATCGGCTCCGGAGACGGCTACTACGACCGGATCATCCCGGATCTGCCCATGACCACCCGCAAAGTGGGGCTGGTGTTCGAGGGGCAGTTGATTCCCCAGGTGCCCATGGAATTCCACGACAAGCATGTGGACATTATCATCACCGAAAAACGGGTAATCTATAAGATTTGACGGACTCGTAAAAAGTCCGATATCTGCGTTACGCTTCATCCCTCGTCACTGCGGAGTACGCTCAGTACGCTGCCTACGGCACCCGCGTTAGCGGTATTCCTAGGGATTCGCAAGCCTTGATCTCGAACTTTTTACGAGTCCGCCTGAAACGGGACTTTTTACGAGTGTATCAGATTTGAGAGCCTCGATCATTTGCCTGGATGCTTGAAAGCGCCTCACTTGCGAGGCGCTTTTGTAGTTTATTGGGTTTATTGGGTTTAGCGGGCAAACACTGAGCTTGCCGCGCATAGTTGGGAGCTGATAGGAGATAGGGCTTTGGGTATGAAATCGTTTGCATTGAAACCGGTTTTATTCCAACAGCTAAACCGCTTCAGCCTTCAGCCTAACCACCTTCCTCAGATTTCCGACCTCTGATCTCGGACTTCAGACAGCTAACATCTTGACCCGATTCCCCTGACTTGATAGACATCTGCTGGGAGAAAAACGCCGATGAAATACCAGCGCCTGAGAAATGAAATGGTTACCAAGCAGATCATCGCCCGCGGGATCAGCGATCCCCGCGTACTGTCGGCCATGCGTGCCGTTCCCCGCCATCTGTTTGTCAGCGAAGCCATGATGGACCAGGCATACGGGGATTTTCCCCTACCCATCGGTGAGCAGCAGACCATTTCCCAACCCTACATCGTCGCGGAAATGACCCAGGCGCTCCAGGTGACCCCGGAAGACCGGTTGTTGGAGATCGGCACCGGTTCCGGCTATCAGGCAGCCATCCTGGCCCAGATATCCTTTCGGGTCTATACGGTTGAGCGAATTTACTCCCTGTTTGCCAGATCCCGAAAGCTGTTCGACCAGCTGCGTTACCACAACATCGTCACCCGGTACTCAGACGGCACCACCGGCTGGAAGGAGCACAGCCCCTTTGACGCCATCATTGTCACCGCCGGGGCGCCGGAGATACCCATGGTGCTGGTCAACCAGCTGGCCGTGGGTGGTCGCATGGTGATCCCGGTGGGGGACCGCCACAGCCAGGATCTTATCAAGCTTTATCGTGACGAAAAGGGCATCCACCAGTCCAACCTGGGCGGGTGCCGCTTTGTCAATTCTGGCTTTTGCCGAATCCTCCTTTTTTCCCATTCCGCCTGACGTTCTGCTCATTGCCATGTGTGTGGCCCGGCCGGATCAGTCACTCAAATACGCCCTGGTCTGCGCCCTTGGATCAATCTTCGGGGGATGCCTGGGATACCTGATCGGCTGGCAGTTCATGGCCTCGGTGGGCAGCCGTATCGTGGACTTTTACGGCCTGACGGACAAGGTGACCTATATCGAAACCCTTTACAACACCTACGACGCCTGGGCGGTGGGCATTGCCGGGTTTACCCCCATTCCCTACAAGGTATTCACCATTGCCGCCGGCATGTTCAAAATCAACTTCACGGTGTTCGTCCTGGCATCCATGGTATCCCGATCAGCCCGGTTTTTCCTCGTCGGCGGGCTGATCTATCTGTTCGGTCCGCGCATCCAGCGATTCATCGACCGCTATTTCAACCTGCTGGCCGTCGCGTTTACCGTATTGCTGGTGGGCAGCTTCGTGCTGATTAAATACCTATTTTAGTTGCGCACATCAAAGGTGTTGCGAAGGGGTCGAGGGTTCAAGGGGTCAAGGGGTAGAGGGGTAGAGGGGTAGAGGGGTAGAGGGGTAGAGGGGTAGAGGGGTAGAGGGAAATGCCCAAACATGGAGGGAAGTCCAGTCTTTTACCGGGGACTTGTTCAGAAGGTTACAGCGAATATTCAATGTCGAACTTCGACCCTTTTTTACGGGAGATTTAATGAAAATGATCTTTGAAATCGTGAAAATACTCCTTGTTTTTTTCGTTGGGGTCACCCTGCTGCTCTATTTTTTCCAAGGTAGAATGATCTTTTTCCCCCAGCCCACCGCGCCGGGAAACCAGTCCCGCTATGCCGAGAACGAGATCCGTCTGCGTCACGGCGGCGTCACCCTTACCGGCTGGTTTTTTAAAAATGAGATCGGGCCGGGTAACCCGCTTGTCGTCTATTATGGGGGAAACGCCGAGGATGTATCACTCAATTTTACGGATCTCGGGCGATTCAACATTCAGTCATTTCTGTTCATGAATTACCGTGGATACGGCGGCAGCGACGGCAAACCGTCTGAAACGGCATTGCTGACCGATGCCCTGTTTGTGATCGATCATATGCTGGCGACCGAAGGAGTCGATCCGGCCCACATGGTGCTCATGGGGCGGAGCCTGGGTTCAGGGGTGGCCGTGCACGTGGCGGCGAAACGCAAGGTGGGCGGGATCATTCTGGTTACCCCTTTCGACTCCCTGGTGAATGTGGCCAGGGCCCACTATCCGATTTTTCCGGTGGGTGCCGGTGCGGTTTGCCAAAAAATTGGAAGCGGTGTGGGGTGGGCCGGTGACAACTGTAACCGTCGAGGGAACCGACCACAACTCCATCGAAACCTCACCGGTTTATTGGGATGCCGTGAATGGATACCTCTCATCCTATAACCGCCAGTGAGAATAGGACTGGCGAACCAAAATCTAAGCGCAATCTTTGTGGATTTATTTTTTACCGCGACACTGACTTCGGACGCCATTGCCGAACCGGGGACCAATTGACGCCCTCCCCTGAAAGGTGTATACACCTTATTTTTGAGATATAAGACCGACCGGTTTTACTTTTTAATTCCCACTATTTTTCTGGAGGCTCCCATGACCATTCTCAAGCATCTTTTTTCCCCCATTCAGATCGGGCGGATGACGGCCAAGAACCGGTTGCTCATGTCCGCCATGAGCATCAATTTTGGCGTGGATGAAAACGGCTACGTCACCGACCAGCTTACCGGCTACCTGGCGGCCCGGGCCAGAGGTGGCACCGGCATGATTCTGGTGGGCGGTGGCGGCGTGCATCCCACGGGTTTGGAGCTCCCCGGCCTGCCCGCTCTGTGGGACGACGGATGCATCCCGGCTCTGAAAAAGATGGTTGAAGCGGTCAAACCCTTTGATACCTGCTTCGGTGTTCAGCTGATGCATGGGGGGCGGCAGTCCTACCATGATCGGAAGGTGGCGCCGTCCCCCATTCCCGCGCCGGCGGTGGTGAAGGGGATTCCAAAGGAACTGACCGTCGAAGAGATTGCCGAACTGGTGGCGTCTTTTGGCGATGCGACCCGGAGATGCCGGGATGCCGGGTTCGATTTTGTTGAGGTCCACGGGGCCCACGGCTACCTGATCAACCAGTTTCTTTCCCCCAATTCCAACTATCGTGAAGATCAATACGGCGGTAGCTTCGAGAACCGGACCCGCTTTTTCCTGGAACTGCTGGCCGACATCAAGGCCAAGGCCGGAGCCGATTTTCCCGTAGGGCTGCGCATCAACGGCGAAGACTACATCGACGGTGGGTGGACCTTGAATGATGCTCTGCGCCTGGCACCGATTCTGGAGAAAAACGGGGCGGATTACCTGCATGTATCGGCCGGGGTGTATGGCTCCAAACAGCTGACCATCCCCTCCATGTACGTGGAGCACGGCTGCTTCGTTCACCTGGCCGAAGCCGTGAAACAGGTAGTGACCATTCCTGTGGTGGGGGTGGGCCGGATCAAGAGCCCGGAACTGGCAGACCGCATCCTGAAAGAGGGCCGGGCGGACGTGGTGGCCATGGGCCGAGCCTTGATCGCCGATCCCATGCTGCCGGAGAAAGCCCGCGCCGGGAATCTGAAATGTGGGTCGCGAGTATTTGATGGAAGGAGATGAAAAAGCGTCGGTGTCGAAGACGGTGCTGGTGGTGGGCGGCGGCCCCGCCGGTTTAGGGGCTGCCCGTATGGCGGCCATGCGTGGCCACCAGGTGACCGTTGTCGAGGAGAATGGCAGCGTCGGCGGTCTGCTGCGTCTGGCCGCCCTGGCGCCGGGTCGGGGCGAGATCATGGACGTGATCAACTTTCTCAACCGCGAAGTCGAGCGATTGGGTGTTGCGCTGCGGCTCAATACGCCGCTGGATGAGGCGCTGCTGGACGCAGTGAACCCGGATGCAGTGATCCTGGCCTCAGGCAGTCTGCCGGACATGCCCATCATCAAGGGATTGTTTACCACCAAGATGGATCTGTGCACGGTGACCGAAGTGCTGGAAGGAAAGATCACCGGTGACCGGGTGATCATCTTAGGCGGCGGCCAGGCTGGACTGGTGACGGCGGATTTCCTGGCGGAGAAGGGCCGTGAAGTGGCGGTTCTCAACCGCAAGCGCCACTTTGCCGAGGAGATGTCCAGCAACGACCGGTTCTACCTGAGAGAGCGGCTCAAACGCGACACAGTGCACCTGTTCAAGCAGGTGGCAGTGAAGGCATTCACCGATGACGGCGTGGTTTTTACCACCGCCGGCAATCCGACCACGCTGGAGGCCTTCGACACCGTGGTGGTGGCCGAAGCCATGACCCCGGTACGCGATGCCAAACAGATGCTGGACCGCCGGAATATTGATGTGTACGTCATCGGAGATGCCAAAACACCGCGAAATCTCATGCTGGCCCAGAGCGAGGCCGAGGAGATCGGTCGGACTATTTGATTGAACCGCGATGGCGCATTTAGGGCCGCGTAAAAAATCCTCAATCTAAAGAAGCTGCACCATGAACGCCCACTTTGTCAGCATCCTCTGTCAACGCTTTTAGTGCCAATAATTTCTTTGTGAAACCTAAATTAAGCGATTAGCAGTTAGCTTTTAGCAATTAGCACAATAATTTCAATATATTGTCAAATGTCATCATCCCACCCAATGGGTGAAAATCGCATTACTGGTAAACGCCTGAAATATAGGAGCTAACCGCTAATTGCTAAGAGCTAATTGCTCATCTTAGATGAAAGTATAGGCAACTTCAGAAAAGGGTTGACGTTCCCAGGCAATCTATACAGAATTTCACAGCTGATAGTCTGAATGCGTTAAAAAAACGTATCAAAATTCGATTTATATCCTGTCAGGAATCCGTATCAACAGCCATCGCATAATGAAAATTCGCAGCTGCTTAAAGGACTGATCCATGCAAAACAGCGAACGACCCTCAAAATCGATGGTTAGGGAGTTTACAAAACAATATTTGCTGATTTCTATCATTCCGGTTGTTTTGTTTTTTATTTTCGCCATCGCTGGAGGATATTTCGCCCAACGGCACATATCCAACCTCCTTGAGGATTCAACCCATGAACTGAATTCGGATGCCAAAGAAGAACTGGAAACGCTTGGTCAACAGATCATACAAGCTAAAGCAAGGGACGCAGCGAGGCAGGCAGCACTTTTTCTATCCTTTAAACCAGAGATGGATATGGAAGCCCTCCAGCATTCTGCCCGATTCCAGACCATTGCGATGCAGCAGGTCGGGCAGAGTGGATATGTATGCCTGTATGAGGCGGGAACCGGGATTATGAGAATTCATCCCAATCCAAATCTATTGAATCGAAAAATGGCGTTTTTATCCAAGGAAATACCGTCATGGTGGACTGTTTTTGAACGTTCCTTATCTGGGAAAGAGATATCAGGCTATTACGACTGGATTGAACCCGATGGTTCGGTTCGGGAAAAATATATGACGATGACGCCGGTAAAAGAGCCCTTCCGGGGGAAAATCCTTATGGTCGCAGCAACAACCTACATTGATGAGTTTTCAGCTCCCGTTGCTGCGATGACGCAGAAGGTAAAGGCAATAAGCGTTACCTTTGATCAATTTTTATCCGGTCTGATGCTGATCGCCGGAATCATAATGGCCTTATTCCTGTTTGGCACCTTCTTATGTGTTTATCTAATCGGTCGGCGGTCTGCACTTCACTACATGCTGCCGATCGTCACCATGGCCAGGACCGCTGAACAGTTTGGAGACGGGCATTGGGAAGCAGCGATTCAGCCTTCTGTGATCAACCGAAAAGATGAGATCGGTGTACTGGCGCGTTCATTCGAGTCAATGCGACTTGAGCTTGAGAAACTCTTTCAAGATCTTGAATGTCGGGTCTCAGAGCTGAAACTGACCCAAAAATCGTTGAAAGAGAGTGAATCACATTTTAGGGGCCTGTTTGACGGTGTCCCCGTTGGTCTTTATCGCACAACATTTGACGGTCGTATTATCGATGCCAATCCCACACTGGTCAGAATGCTCAGATACCCTTCCAAAGAACAATTTTTATCCCAAAAAGCAGAAACAATGTATGCCAGGCCTGTAGACCGATCGAAATGGCAAACGACTATTGAGGTATCCGGTGTCAAAAATATTTATGAAGTGGAGATGCGCCGCTATGACCAATCGGTAATCTGGGTTGAGAATCATTCACGAACAGTCAGGGGCAAAGATAATTCCATCCTTTATCTGAACGGGCTTTGCATGAGAGTGAAGAACAATACAGAGATCTATACGAAGAAGCAGAAAGGTCCAAAGAACTGTATCAATCCCTTCTGCACTCTTCAGCTGATGCGATAGTCATATGCGATACAGAGCAGCGAACGACCTATG
This sequence comes from Desulfosarcina sp., assembly GCA_014237405.1. Taxonomy (GTDB): domain Bacteria; phylum Desulfobacterota; class Desulfobacteria; order Desulfobacterales; family Desulfosarcinaceae; genus Desulfosarcina. The sequence goes on from JABZFO010000048.1 coordinate 67,938, forward strand.
TAAGCTCTGTTTTTACAAACCTGTTCGGATGGTCATTAGATGACATCAAAGGCGAAAAAATACCATTCATCCCCGGGTCTGAAAAGGAAGAATCCTTATCCATTGTCAGGGATGTCATTGAAAAGGGCACTACCCGCCATGGATATGAAACAAAGCGATTCACACGTGATGGTCAAACCATAGATGTCAGTATCAGCATATCTCGCTACGAAGATCACGAAGACAGGCCGGCCGGTATATTGCAGATACTTCGTGATATTACCGACCGAAAGAAGATGGAAAGCCAACTCCAATTTGCCCAGCGCATGGAAGCAATTGGAACCCTTGCCGGCGGCCTTGCCCATGATTTTAATAATTTGATGATGGGAATCTTGGGAAACATATCAATCATGATGCTTGATACGGAAATCACACAGAGCGGTTCAAAGCTCACCAGCCAGCTGCTTGGTTACGCACGAAAAGGAAAGTTTGAGCTCAAAGTCCTCGATTTGAACAAGATTGTCCAGGATAGCGCTGAAATATTCAGTCGAACCAGAAAAGAGATTGCAATACACATGGATTTGTCCTCAACCAAGAGTCTGGCTGAAATGGATAGATCCCAAATCGAGCAAGTTCTATTTAATCTTTTTATCAATGCGGCAGATGCGATGCCTGACGGAGGAGACCTCTGGCTCAAAACATCGATTGTCCAACATGGCGACATCGGGCAAAAGCCCTATACACCGGCATCAGGCAGCTATGCGATGCTCCAGGTGACCGATACAGGTCACGGAATGGATACAGAAACCCGAAATCGTGTTTTCGATCCGTTCTTTACAACCAAAGAGATGGGAAGAGGGACCGGCCTGGGACTGGCATCTGCATATGGCATAATCAAAGCCCATGCCGGATATATAGAAGTGGCGTCGGAGATAGGGCAAGGAACGACATTCACTATTTATCTGCCTCTTTCAAAAAGAAAACTTTCCGAAGCGTTCAAAGGAGACGCAAAGATCAAATTTGGAAAGGGGACGATACTTGTCGTGGATGATGAAGAGATGATTCTCGAAATTGGTACAGAGATGATCGGGAGGATGGGCTACAAGACAATATCTGCCCGAAATGGCGATGAAGCCATATCGTTCTACAGCGAGAATCCTGATGGTATTGATCTGGTTGTCCTGGACCTCATCATGCCTGGAACCAGCGGCAGCGAAACATTTGAACGGTTAAAACAGATTAATCCCGGTGTAAAAGTCCTGTTGGCAAGTGGCTACAGTATTGACAGCCAAGCTATGGAGTTGATTGATCGAGGATGCAACGGTTTTATCCAAAAACCTTATAATCTTGAAGACCTTTCTCGAAAAATTGATGAACTTCTGAGAAGTTAAAAGGAGCACTGGCATGCACATCACGTTTTACGGGGCGGTAAGGGAAGTGACCGGTTCCATGCACCTGTTGAGCACCGATCAGAACCGGATCCTGCTGGATTGCGGCATGTATCAGGGTCATCGGAAAACCGCCGCCGAGAAGAACCGGGTGTTACCCTTTGACCCTGGCATTCTCACCAACATCGTGCTGTCCCATGCCCATATCGACCACTCCGGACGCATTCCGTTAATCACCAAAAACGGCTTCAACGGCCGGATTTACTGCACCCGGGCTACGGCCGATGCCTGCGGCTACCTGCTTCCGGATTCGGCCCACATCCAGGAGAGCGATGCCGAGTACCTCAATTATAAAACGGTCCGGTCCGCCCTGTCTCAGATGCGGCCCGGCGAAGACGGCAGGACCACCAAACGGGACCTCAAGGCGATCAAGAAGCTGCTGAAGAAAAACAAGCACGGGCTCAATGCCGAGGTGATCAATGACTACATCAAACGCTTTCATCTCGAAGGAGTGGAACCGCTCTACACCATCGCTGATGCGGACCAGGCCCTCGATGCCTTCGAAGGCATCCCCTACCGCAGCCCGGTCACCATCGGCAAACAGACCACCTGTACGCTATTCGAAGCCGGCCATATCCTTGGATCGGCCATTGTCATGATCCGCTACAGCGGCAACGGCAAATCCCGTACCGTCTGCTTTTCAGGCGACATCGGCCGCTACGATAAGCCCATATTGCGGGATCCGGCCAGCCATTTCGATGGGCTCGGCAGTGATGTAGACCTGATGATCATGGAGAGCACTTACGGTGATCGGGACCACGAGCCGGTGATCGATCTGCGTCCCCGGCTTAAACAAGTGCTCAATGAGACCTTCGACCGGGGCGGTACGGTGCTTATCCCCTCTTTTGCCTTCGGCCGGACCCAGGAACTGCTCTACGTGATCCACGAACTCTACGACGCCGGCGAGGTCCCCGCCATGCCGGTATACGTGGACAGCCCCCTGGCTACCAATATCACCAAGGTGTTTGGCGAACACCTGGAGGTTTACGACCAGGAGACCCACGAGACCTTTCTCCAGCAGGGCAAGAATCCCTTTGCCTTCCGGCAGGTGCAGTTTACCGCAAGCGTTGAGGCTTCCATGGCGCTCATGCGTGAGGAAAAGCCCCACATTGTCATCTCCGCGTCGGGTATGTGCGAGGCCGGTCGCATCCTGCATCACCTGCGCTACAAGATCCACAACCCCAAAAACACCATTCTCATCGTGGGGTACATGGCCAATCACACCCTGGGACGGCGAATCCTGGAACAGGGAGCGGCATACGAAGAATCGGGAAGAACAGGGGCTCCACCGATCGTCAAGATTCTTAACAAGGAGTATCCACTGAAGGCGCGGGTGGTGAAGATCGGCGGGTTTTCGGCTCATGGGGATCGCAACGAGATGCTCCGGTTTTTGAAGAAATCCAACCTGAACATCAAGAAGATTGCCGTGGTCCACGGTGAAGAGGATCAGAGCCTGGCCTTTGCCGATCACCTCAGGGCCGAAGGATTCGACGCAGAGGTGCCCCGGGTGGGAGAAACCTTCACGATCTAATTTTTTCACACCCTTGATGCTATGGTGCCGGTGTTTTCAGCAAGTGGTAAGTGCACAGCGTCACCCGGCACCAGGTGGCCGGCGAGGTAGGGCGATTTTGCGGGTCCATTTCAGTTAGTGCCAAATCATCAGGTTTTCATCGTTCTCAAGTCTTTCCCTTGAATCCTTGACCCCTTGAATCCTATTCTTCAATCCTGAACAACGGGTGGTTGATGCGGCTTTCCCGGCAGCGGGGGCAGCGTCCCGGCCTGGTAAGGCGGCGCCGATCCGCAAATGTGAAACCGCATGCCAGGCAGGTGCAGGGGGTGAACGACAGTTTCCGTCCCTGGCCGGCCACGGTCTTTTCGATGTGTGCCAGGTGCCGGTAGACATCCTTTTCCGACACCCGGACGGCTTGGGAGATGTCCAGCGCCGTCATGGCCTCCTGACGCAACAGGTCAATAATCTGTTGGCGAAGGGTTCCCATGGGTCAGGTCAGGACGCCTTCATATCCACCTGGCGTCGGATATGGTCCATAAGTCCGGGCATGCAGGAAAGAATCTCTTTGGCGGCTGTTTCATACGCATCGTAGGGCAGGCCGTAGGGATCCTCGATCTCCGGGTTTTCCCGCTGCGGTGCAAAGGTGCCCAGCAGCCGGGCGTGTTTGCAGCGGAAGAAAAGCAGGCCGTTGATCTTGTCCATGTGGTAATTCTCCATGGCCAGCACCAAATCGGAAGATCTGACCATGGCGGCATCCAGGATTCTGGCTCGGTGCCCGGATATATCCGCCCTGTGGGCGGATACCGCCCGCACGGCAAAGGGCTCCGCCCGGTTACCGTAAAGCCCGTGAGTGCCTGCCGACCGGACGGAAACCAGCGGTTTCAATGATTCCGGCAGCAGGTGCAAAAGCAGACCCTCTGCCATGGGGCTGCGACAGATATTGCCCGTGCAGACCATGAGTACTGAAACTGTCAAAATACCTCCATCAAAGTTGGTAATACTGCGTCCACTATAGAGACTGCAGGCTCCAAAGTCAATGAAACGGGCGGTCTATAGGTCTTGAAAAGGAACGATGGCTGTTGTAGCTTTCAGGTTAACCGTAAACAACGATTGAGGAGTGTCTCATGACCGACGCTGCCCTGGCCTTCGAGCAGGGACCCATACGGCCCCCCAATGAATCCCGCAGCCTCCTGCTGCGTCTGACCCGCAACTGCCCCTGGAACCACTGCCTGTTCTGCCCGGTGTACAAGCGCCGAAAATTTTCCCTGCGGTCCGTGGCGGAGATCCGGCAGGATATTCAGACGGCCCGGGCCATGGCGGACGAAATTGCTGCCCTGTCCCAGCGCCTTGGCGCCGGTGGTCAGGTGGACGACCGGGTGATCCGCCACATTCTCAACGCGCCGGACCTGGACGACAGCTACCGGTCTGTGGCCCTGTGGCTATACTACGGCACTGATGCCTGCTTTCTACAGGACGCCGACAACCTGATCATGAAAACCGACGATCTGGTGGCGGTGGTCGCGTTTTTAAGGGAGGCCTTCCCCCGGATCAGGCGGGTCACCACTTACACCCGTTCCAAAACCGTATTGAAGAAAAGCGTGGAGGCCCTCAAACGGATTCGGGCGGCCGGGCTGGACCGCATTCACATCGGCCTGGAATCCGGAAGCGATGACGTGCTCCGGTTCATGAAAAAGGGCGTCACCGGAGACGAGCACGTGGCGGCCGGCAAGCGGGTGCTGGCGGCGGGCATGGAGCTTTCCGAATACGTAATGCCCGGGCTCGGTGGCCAGGCCATGGCCAGGGCGCATGCGCTGGATACCGCCGATGTGCTCAACCGGATCGATCCCCATTTCATTCGCCTGCGAACCCTTCGCGTGCCACGCCGGGTGCCGCTGTATCAGGAACTGGAAGCGGGAACCTTCACCATGCAGACCGACGACCAGACCATCGCGGAGATACGGTTGCTCATCGAAAGCCTGGAGGGGATCACCAGCACGGTGGCCAGCGACCACTTCATGAACCTGCTGGAGGAGGTGTCAGGCACCCTTCCGGACGACAAGGCCCGGATGCTGGCGGTCATCGATCACTATCAGGATTTATCCGATCTTGACCGTCTGGTTTTCAGGGCCGGCCGGCGCGGCGGACGCTACCGGTCTCTCGACGATCTGACCCGGGATAGGGCAACATATGAAAAAGTTCACAGTCTGGTCGAATCGATGTTGGACACAGGCGGTGAAGCCGGGGTGGAAAAAATGATCCGGGAACTGGTCGATCCATATGTGTAAGCATGAGGTAGATAGGCTGAAGGCTGAAGCCATTTAGGAAAAAAATGCATATCGAATCATTAAGTTAGAACTTTTCCTTAGGGCCATGGACCGTTGGATAACCTTATATTGATGCATGGTTTTTATCCAATGGTTGAAATTTTAAACGGGGTTTATTATATGAATAGGTCCGATAAAGGACGTTACTTGTTGTCCTGCTTAACCCGTGGAGAATGCCATGTCTGACACCCGAATCCTGTTTGTAGACGACGACCGAGACATTCTGGCTATGGTCGAACAGTACCTGACGATCAAAGGATACGATGTGACTACCGTGGACAACGGCATCGAAGCCGTTGGGATCGTGAAGGAGAAGCAGATCGACATAGTCTTCACCGACTACAAGATGCCCGAATTCAACGGTCTGGAGCTTCTGGTGGCCGTTAAGAAATACCGGCCTCAGACCGAGGTGATCATCGTCACCGGATACGGATCCATGGAGTCGGCCATACAGGCCATGAAATTCGGCAGTTACGACTATCTGCAAAAACCCTTTAAACTGGATCACCTCAGACTGATCATCGACCGGATCGTTGAAGAGAAGAAGATCAAGGATAAGACCCAACTGATTCGAAAAATTTCCCGGGAGCGTCACCAGTATGGAAAGATGGTCGGCTTCTGCCCCAAGATGCGGGAAATCTATGAGGTGATCGACACCATCAGCATCGAGAACCCCATGGTGCTGATCCAGGGGGAGAGCGGGACGGGCAAGGAGTTGATGGCACGAACCATCCACGATAACAGCGACCGCAAAGTGATGCCCTTCGTGCCGGTAAACTGCAACAGTCTGAGCAAAGAGACGAAAACAGAGGATCAGATTACCTCCCACATGTCGGACGTGCTGACAACCGTGGGCGGAGGCACCCTCTACCTGGACGAGATTGCATTGCTTTCATCGACCGTGCGCGAACGGATGATGGCGCTGCTGGGCAGCGCGGAAACAGATGCCGGTCAGCGCCCCCGCCTGATTGCCGGAACCAGCAGGGAGTTGGACGAAGTCATTGCCAGCGGTGCCTTGACTAAGGATCTTCTGGATCTGTTCAATGCCGTGTTCATCAAGCTGCCGCCACTTCGGGAGCGCAAGGAGGACATCCCGCTGCTGATCAACCATTTTCTTTACAACGACAGCCCGGCGGCCAAGACCCGGATCTACGGCATCACACCGTCGGCCATGAACATCCTGCTCCGGTACCACTGGCCGGGAAACCTGATCCAGCTGCAGAACGTGATCGAGCGGGCCTTTGCCATGGGTGTTGAAAATGCGATTGGCCCCGAGGACACCCTTTCCGCCGCGGCTCTGAAGCGCTCCGGCTTTTGCAACGTCAGGGTTGACGTTCCGTTCGTTTTCTGATCCACACCGCCATGGTCGACATCCTTCTAATCCAGCCGCCGATAGCGGACTTCTACCATACCGCCAAGCGGACCATTCCCTACGGGCTGGCGTCCATCGCCGCTGCGGCCTCGCTAAAAGGCTTTTCGGTGGCCATTTTCGATGCGGTGGCCACCAGCAAGTCGCGGGTCATCACTCCGCCCGGGGAGATGGATGACCTTGTTTCTTTTTATGGCCGGGCAGACCAGAGCCCCTTTGCCCTGTTTCATCATTATCGTCATTACGGGTACAGCCTCGAACATATCGGCCGCCAGGTAAAGAGATCCGGGGCGTTTCTCGTTGGCATCGCTTCTTTGTTCACCGCATACAGCGATGTAGCGCTTGCCGTGGCTCGGATGGCGAAAACCAGCCTGCCCGATTGCACGGTGGTTCTTGGCGGTCACCACCCCACCGCCCTGCCGGCGGCGGTAATGGCGGAACCGGCAGTGGACTTGGTGCTTCGGGGGGAGGGTGAGGCCGGTCTACCGGCGCTAGCCGCGACATTGAAGTCGGACAGGGACCTGGCCGGTGTGCCGGGTATTGTGTTCCGTAACCCCGACGGATCCCTTCATGTCAGTGAGCCTGCCCTGTGCCGGGACCCGGATCAACTTCCCGTACCCGCCTTTCAGTTGATCCGGCGAAAGTTCTATCAGCGGTCCGGGCGGGACAGCATCGTGGTGACCGCCGGCAGGGGATGCCCGCTCAAATGCAGCTACTGCGCCACCGGTGCCAAATCGTGGATGGGGTTCAGGAAACGGTCGGTGGATGCCGTGCTCCGGGAAATCCGGGCGGCGTCCGCTGGGCGCCGGGTGGGATTTGTAGATTTCGAGGATGAGAACCTCACCATGGACCGTCAATGGTTCCTTGAACTGATGGAAGGGGTTCGTGATATTTTCGGCGATTCATCCCCGGAACTTCGGGCCATGAACGGCCTGTTCCCGCCCACCCTCACCGAAGCGGTGGTGCGGGCCATGAAGATGGCCGGATTCAAGACTTTGAACCTTTCTCTGGGGAGTGCAGATGCCGGACAGTTGAAGCGCTTCAACCGGCCTGATGTGCGTGATGCTTTTGACCGGGCACTGGATTATGCCGAACGGGAAGGGCTTTCGGCAGTGGGATACATCATCGTCGGGGCGCCGGATCAGAACCCCCTGTCGTCGGTGGACGACCTGTTGTTTTTGGCCCGACGCAACGTGCTGGCCGGGGTTTCCGTGTTCTACCCGGCGCCGGGCAGCGCGGATTACGAGCGCTGTCGGGATCTGGGTCTGCTGCCGGCATCCTTTGCCTGCATGCGCTCCACGGCGCTGCCCATCGACCAGCGTACTTCGCGCACCGATTCGGTCACCCTCCTGCGGCTGGGCCGGATGCTCAATTTCATGAAGCACCTCATGGCCGCCGGCGTCCCGATTCCCCAGCCGGCGCCGGTGGGCAATCATGTAGATCCTTCCCCGGACCGCCAGCAGGTGGGACTGAAACTGCTGGCGGCATTCCTGTGGGATGGCGGCATCCGGGGGGCTGAACCCGACGGCACCGTTTACGGCCACCGGGTTTCAGCCAATCTGTGCCGGCGTTTTTTAGCAGGATTGAACGAGGATTCGATTCCTTAGATCCATCCGATCACCACGATCAATCCGAAGCCGGCGAGCACCGCTCCGGAGAGCCGGTTGATCCATCCCATGGCTGTCGCATTCAGCCGGGTGTTGAACAGGCTGCTGGCCGATGAGAGGATGATCCACCAGACCATGGAGCCGGAAAACACACCGGCCACCAGCCATCCGGCGGCCATGTGGCCGGCACCGACGCTGCCAAGGCCCATGCCGGCGAACACCGCGACAAAGGAGAGGATGGTCATGGGGTTGGTGAGGGTGAGGAGAAGGGCGGAGAGATAACCCATGGCAGCACTGCCGGACGTTTCAGCGGCCGGTTTTTTATCGGCTTTAGACAGGAAGATGCGCATGCCCAGCCAGCAGAGGAACAGGCCGCCGAAAAGCTGGATCCAGCCGCGCTGGCCCACCAGAAACTGAGTGATAGTGGCGATCCCGAAACCGGCCACACAGCCGTAGAAGGCATCGGCCGTGGCGGCCCCGAGGCCGGTGAGCAGTCCGGCCGTCCAACCGCCGGCCAGGCTGCGGCGAATGCACAGGATACCGATGGGTCCGACCGGGGCGGCGATGGAGAACCCAAATATCAGCCCTTTGATGAAAAATGAGAGGTCCATGGCCGCTAAACTATATCACCCGCGTTGCCGATGCCATGGCCAAACAACGGTTTTCGGGGTTGTCCGCTTAATAAAACAAGGAAATTCAGGTTATGGACCTTCATGTTGAAAAACTGCTGGATCGGATCGGACTCAAGATTCTTGCCGCTTTGCAGGAAAATGCCAGGATGCCCCTCAGCCGCATCGGCGAAAAAGTGGGATTGTCGGCACCGGCGGTGGCCGAGCGGGTGAAAAAGCTGGAGGAGGCGGGTGTCATCAAAGGCTACCATGCCCGCATCGATCCTGCCGCCATGGGCCGGTCGGTGTCTGCCTTTATCCACCTGGTCACCGACTCCCGACATTATCCTGCCGTAAAATCCCTGGCTGCCGACATGCCCCAAATCAGCTCCTGCCACCATATCAGCGGAGACGCCTCGTTTATCATGCACGTTTGCGTAGACGATGTGTCCGCGCTGGAATCGGTGGTGGGCCGGTTGAGTTCTTTCGGTCAGACGCGCACGGCCATCGTGCTTTCCACCCCGGTGGATAAGACAACAATG
>JABZFO010000126.1 GCA_014237405.1 Desulfosarcina sp.
ATCGCACCTACTATCAAGGTGAAGACCGTTTTCCAGACGGCATGGACAACCCGATACCCAATAAATTTGTCGTAATAAAACCCGGTGAAAGATTCCTGTTTGCTATCAGAGGGTCGGCATCATGGCGAGGGTTGGCAAAGGAAATGCTGATCCTTGCTGCGGATGAATATGGTTTCGGTGCTAAGACCAGGGTTGGCTATGGCCGCCTGACCTACTGCAAAAACGCGGAAGATCTCCGCCTAGAAATACCGGAAGCCGGAGATAAAGCACTGGTCGAAATTTATAAAGTCCATAAAGGAAACGCTCAACTGCATGATACCTTCCGGGCCGAAACTGAAAAACGATTTTATTGCCCGGAACTGGATCTGCTGTTCAGAAAATACAAACCAGCCTGCTGTTTCCTTGCTGACCTGGAGGACAAACATCCTGAACAATGGCGCGATGTTAAAAAGATCCATGACCAACACAAAAAAATGTTAAAAAATGCTCCCATTGATCCGGTAGACCCCGTAATCCAGGAAATTTTCGAGCGTTGCCGCCCGCTGGCGCCTGAAAACATACCGCCTTGGTTCCAGGCCTTTGCGCCGACGCCAGCCCATTATATAGCCGGCAAAACCGCAATAGAGATACAAAATTTTCTGGAGAAATATCGCAAAAACTGGCCCCCCCTCGCTGATTTCAAACAGGCCATTGAAACAGCGATGCATCTATCGGATGAGGATAAGGAAGAATGCTTGCTGATACTTGAAATGAAAATGGAAGAGATCGCCGGAAAGGAGACGGGAGATGGATAAACCACTCTATATCCTGTCGCCGTGCGGGACCAGCCTGTTGACCAATCTCGCATCCGCACAACACAGGAAACTGATAGCTGAAAACGGCAATGCCAAGAACCCGGAAGATGTTGCTCAGGAGGATCGGGCAATTCTGGAAGATTTGCTTCAAGAAGCCGAAAAGGTGCTATTAGAATCAAACATACTGAAAGCCGGAGAACTGAGTGCCGAACTCAACAGTATTATAAGGGTGTACGATGGAAAATTGGAAGCGAAGGGTGATTTTCACCAACTCCTCTGCACTGACACCTGGCTGGGCGAATCCACCGGCCGGTTGATAGAAAAATGGCTTAAAAAGTATGAATTTGTCGTTGACTTGAAACGGCAGCAGGATCTGCAAACAACAGACCTTGAATCGTTTCAGTTTGCCATGGCCGAAATAGTCATATGGTGCGAGGAAGTTTTACAACTCTATCGTAAAAATTACCGTATTATTTTTAATCTCACCGGCGGTTTTAAAAGTGTACAGGGATTTTTACAGACGTTGGCGTCGTTTTATGCTGATGAAACGGTCTATACCTTCGAAAGAACAAACACCCTTCTTCGTATTCCCCGGTTGCCCATAGAAATGACGGCGTTTGGAGTTATTGCAGACAACCTGCAGTTTTTCAGGTGTGTGAATCTGGGAGGAGCGGTGGCGGCCGCCCCCGAAAACCTTCCCGAAACCCTTTTACTGCAGATCGACGGGGAGCAAACCCTTTCTCCTTGGGGGGAGCTTATCTGGAGGCAAAACAAAAAGAAATTATACAGCCGTAAGATCTATCCCTCGCCGCTTGATTCCATCAAATATGGCAAGCATTTTCTGAAAAGTGTTGAGGGATTAAGTTCTGACCGAATTGCGCAGGTCAACGAAAAGATCGATGTGCTTTGCCGGATGTGGCTCAAAACCGGGCGCAAAAATGAATGGAATCCCGGATCCCTTGATTTTAAAAAGCTCAAAGGGAATCCGGTACCACCGTCCACCCATGAGTGTGATGCCTGGTCTGATGGGGATGCAAAACGTATTTTTATCCATATTGAGGATGACACCGTACTTGTGCTGGATAAATTGGGCAACGCTTTACATTAGAAAACACAGCACAGATCAGATCGAACCGGAAAAAATAGGGTCAAACCCACGCCCGCAAAGCAGGGCGGATCTAAGGGTAAACATGACCTATGCCATTTCGCGTTTCCAGAAGATCCACGGTGATTTGAGACGCAGATTGATCACGCGCCGTATCGTGCTTTCTACAAGTGGTATCTCCTATATGAAATTCTTGGCGACAAGGCCTTGGCGCTGCTGGAAAACCACATTTTTACCAATGGTGAAAAGAACTTCATCGTTAAAGGCAGTCGCATCGACAACCCTTACTTACACCCCAAACAAGGGCCGCACCGCCACGCTACGGCGGGTAACTTCATGTGGGGCCTCATGTTGCTAATTTACGATTGAATCGTAAATTTGTCAATGCGGCTTATACAATTTCAGCCAACAAACGACGGAAAAGCAAGCTGATAAAATGAAGCCGAGCAATCAATGGCCATCAGATTGGCGCATCGGAATCAACCCTTCCCGGGAGACAACGGTCGCCGAGGAACTGCTCCGGATTTTTACCCGTTCGGCGGTTATCTGGTCGAGCAGGCAATTTCCGAAGAATACCGATCCATGCCCATCCGGGAACTGCTTTTTACGCACATCGACGAAAACGAAGGGCCGTTGATCCATCAGGACAACGGGACCTGGCAGGCCGAAATCGACATGGTGTGCCGGAAATTATACAAATATCTAAAAGAGATGGAGGGCAAATGGCAGAAAACGACCCAGTCGTCTTGATCTGCACGGTAGGCGGATCTCCACAACCGATAATTACGGCCATTGATACGCTCCAACCCATACACACGGAGTTCATCTGTACCGACAAAGATCCCGGTACGGGTCAGCCCGGCTCCTGCGTATGCGTTACAGGGGGCGAAATGGTCTGCAAATCCAGCCCGGCGATCAAGGCACCGGATATGCCCAACATTCCGACCATAGCCGGATTGCAGGAGGATCGGTTCGATGTCACCATTGTCCCAAGCGACGATTTGGACATGGCGTTCTGGACGATCCGAAATAAGTTGATCGAAATAGGCAGAAAGCACCCGGATGCAGCGATAATGGCCGATTATACTGGCGGCACCAAAACAATGACCGCCGCCCTGGTGACGGCCGTGCTGGAGACAGAGAACATCGCTTTGCAACTAGTGACCGGTAACCGCCCTAATTTGGTCAAAGTCAAAAACAACACCCAGTCCGTCGTTTCGGCAGGCATCGACACGCTCCGGTATCAGAAGGCTGTTCAACCCTTCCTGCTCTCCTGGGACCGCTTTGCCTACGACGAGGCAGCCAAGGGGCTATCCGGCATTTCCCCACCAAGGGATAGCCGCCTTAGAAACCAATTTTTTCGATTGAGAGATGTGAGCACCGCCTTTGCGGCATGGGATCGCTTCGACCACCGCCAGGCCCTCGATCTGCTGGACAGCTATGCGCCATCGGCCGGACCTTTTTTGGGACCGTATCTTGGAACCTTGCGTATTTTAACCGCCGAAGATCAAAAGCAGGAGCCAATGCAGATATTGGACCTGTGGAACAATGCCCATCGCAGAGCCATCCAGGGTCGCTTTGATGATGCGATGGCCCGCTGCTACCGAATTATCGAGTGGATGGCTCAGTGGGTTCTTAAAAAAGACCACGGAGTCGAGTCCGGCAATTTGCCCCCCGACTTTGTTCCTTCAGAAATTAGTATTCATCCAAACTCGGAAGGTAAACTCCAGGCAGGACTGATGAAGTCCTGGGAATTGATCCGGTTGAAGCATGATGGTCCGGCCAGGGAGTTTATCCAGGTGCAAGGCAATGCTCTCCTTGACCGAATCAAAGCCCGCAATAGCTCCATTCTGGCTCATGGCAAAACCCCCATCGCTAAAGTTGCATGGCAAAAAATGGCAGATTGGATGGAAAAGGAGTTTATCCCGGTGCTGCTTAATGAAGCCGGGTCGGTTGGCATTCGCAAGGTTCCACCGCAGTTGCCCAAAGACGCCACTCCCTTTCAATAACTTGAAACAGCTTACCGTCGGTCCGGCAATATAGATGCCGGCCTGCTGCTGGCGCGCCTGGAAACGCGTATTCTCAAGGGAGAACATCCGGATCAGACCCGCGTGCTGTTGCAGAAAGCGGCACTCTGGCGGCGCCTCACCCCCGAAGACCGTCTGCGCTGGGCCGAGCTGGCCCAAATGGCCGAAGATACCGCTACTGCCCGCAGCATTCTGGACAGTCTCAACCGGGAGCAGCCCTCCTGTATCGACGCCTGGCAACGGCATTTGGAGTTGCTGTCCATCCTCGACTTAGACAGGGCCTTTGTCCGAAGGAATGACCCAATTAGAGGGGATTGAGACATAAGAAATCCTCCTTTTAACACCGATTGTCACGTGATTTGACCGTCAAACTAAAATTCACAATTCAAGGTTTGACTCTGATCTCTTGAAGGGTTCTGGTCCTTGAAGATCAAGCTGGTGGGTGTGGGCCGCATTTACGACCGGCTACCCGATTTATGCCGGACTCAACAGCTCACAGCCTACGATGCCGGCTATGCGGCGGTAGCGGAAATTGAAAACGCGGCGCTGATTACGGCGGACGAAAAATTATACCGGGCGGTTGAAGCGGATATCGGAACGGCCGTATGGTTGGGCGACCTGAAAGTCCGCGAAGATAACGGGATCGAATTCCCCGGAGCCGGATGATGTATTGTGAAAACCCAGAACTGTCGGTGGGTAAAAAGGGGAGCTTTTGTTACCCCAACCGGCCCATATCTCGATATGAACCGGCGGGCGTGCCCTGTGGATGAACAAAAATCCGGCGCAATCCAGATTCCAATATGGTTGACACTGTGCCTGCCAGCCCTTTTAAATATGGTCAGATTGTCAAAGGGAGCGATTTCTGCCGGCGGCCGGAGTTGGAGAAGAACCTGGCAAATCAGATCAGGCGCGGGCAAAATGTTTATATTCAAGGCGAAAGGAGAACCGGTAAATCCTCTCTGGTATGGGAGACCGTACGCAGATTGAAAAAACCAAGAATTGTTTATATCGATTTATTGGAAACTAAAACGTCGGATGACCTTATAAGAAGAATGGTCACGGGTGTTATCTCTCTTGAACGGTCGCGGGGGATAATCAGCAAAGTGTTGCAGAAACTGGCCTATTTGCGGCCGATGGCTTCAATAGATCCACTTTCAGGAATGCCTACGTTGGCTTTGGATGCATCGGTTCAATTAAAGCCCGAGTCCATTTCCGGGGTCCTGGACCTGATCTCCGACTGCCAGTTAAAAACAAAACCGCTGGTGGTTGTTTTCGATGAATTTCAAGACATACTGAATCTGAAAGATGCCGCTGAAACGCTCGCCCAGCTGCGGAGCAAACTCCAATTTCAAGTGGATATTCCCTATCTTTTTGCTGGTAGCGTCCGCAATAAAATGAACACTATTTTCTATGACCCCGATAGCGCTTTTTTTAAGTCGGCCATACCCATCGATGTGGGACCTTTGAATAAAGTAGAATTCCAGACGTTTATTGCCGATAAATTCAAGACCGGGAAACGAAAAATCACAACGAATGCGATGGGCCGAATTTTTGATATCTGCTTTAACGTTGCCGGCGATATTCAACAGCTGTGCAGTGCCCTGTGGGATACAACATCATACGGAAACAATATAGGAAATAAACAGATCCCCTACGCCCTCGAACAGATTTTCGCACATGAGTCAAAAGGGTATGAAACCATTCTGCAGGTCATTTCCGGGCTGCAGTTGAATTTTCTGACCGGGATGGCAAGGCTGGGAGGGCATGCACCGACATCTTCAAAGTTTCTTAAACAATCCGGTATTTCCCAAGCATCATCTGCTCAATCAGCCCTAAAAAGGTTGATGGACTTGAAAGTGGTCTTTAAACATGAGAATCGGTACCGGTTCGTGAACCCCTTTTTCAGGGCCTGGCTGTTATATAAGAAGTTCTAAAAAGCTTTGGTCGTCATCTCAAGAGAATCAGAATCACCATGAATCCGAAACTGTTTTTACTGTTTAATCATCAAATCACGGTGGATCAGGAAGCCGACGCCCGCAAATCGTTGGGGGTTGCCTCGATGATAGAGCCACCTGAGCGGATCAAAGACGCCTGGAAGCGTGTTCCGCCAAATCCTCCCAGCATCGAAAGCTGTCTGGAACCGGTAAAATCATGGCTGTCCGAAGAGGCCGGCCCCGGAGACTACCTGCTGGTACAGGGCGACTTTGGCGCTACCTGGCTGATGGTGCGCTTTGCCTTCGAATTGGGTCTTATTCCCGTCTATTCTACGACTGAGCGCCTGGTAAAAGAGGAACGATCTTCGGACGGTGTTGTCAACGCGACACATACGTTCAGGCACCGCATCTTTAGACAATATGGGAGGTGACGCACAATGCAACGGATTTACCTATCCGTTTTGGGTACCAATGACTATTTATCCTGTTTTATATGCAATCTAAAAAATATTTAGAAAAACATGAAATTCTGGTCCTCCCGATTACCCAGTTGATCAGTTTGAGAAACGATCTCAACCACGCGGGCTGGAGAGGGAATCCGGCCAAGCCGGAAAGCTTTCGCACCAAACTTGAGCATTTGATTGATACGATAGAACCGATAGTCACCTGACTGTTCCTTGGGCCGTGATGCATTTTTTTCAGACATCCAGATTGACAAATCTCAGAAAAACGAGCATATTTACATCCATCGTAAAATACACGCGTGTAATTTAGGATGGAGTGCAAAATGCAAAGATACCTCCACCGATACATCGAAAAATCGGTAACCGCTGACCTCCAGAAGAAAATGGTGTTCATCGGCGGGCCTCGACAATCCGGGAAGACCACGCTGGCCAAGCATCTGTGCGAAAAATCCGGATACGGGATCGAAGAACGCTATTTGAACTGGGATGCTGCCGAGGACCGTGAGCAGATCCTCCTAGAGCACTTCCCCGCAGCACCCGGCCTGTTGATTCTGGATGAAATACACAAGTATTCCGACGGGGAGGCGATTCACTTCAGGGACGGTATTTTTTTTACCGTCTCATGCCGCTGACCCTGGCTGAACTGGGCGTCCCGACATCCAAAACAATCGACGACCTGATGGCCTATGGTGGGTTCCCTGAACCCTTTTTGCTCCAGTCGGAAACGGAAACACGGCGCTGGTCCCGGGATTACCGGACGCGGGTGATCATGGGGGATCTGGCAGATCTGGAAAACGTTCAGGACGTGGGAATCATCGAACGGATGGTGTTGCGCCTTCCAGCCCTGGTGGGATCCCCTCTCTCGCTTAATGCCCTGCGGGAAGACCTCCAGGTGGCCCATCAGTCGGTATCCAGATGGATTTCCATGTTGGAAAATCTCTATATGGTGTTCAGACTTTACCCCTTCGGTGCACCGCACATCCGGGCGGTGAAGAAAGAAGCCAAACATTACCATCTTGATTGGTGTGTTGTGGAGGAGCCGGGACCTCGATTCGAGAACCTGACGGCCTGCCATCTGCTTAAATGGTGCTTTTTCTTACAGGACGTCCAGGCCCGGGACGTTGAGTTGCGCTATTTCAGGGATGTGGATCGGCGCGAAGTGGATTTCGTGGTTACCGATAACGGCCGCCCGACCCTTTTTGTAGAATGCAAACAGAGTGAAAAATCCGTTTCCGGCGCCTTGCGCTACATGAAGGTCCGCTTCCCGGAAGCCTCCGCCGTTCAGGTGTATCGTGGAGACGGTCAGGATCGCATTGACCGTGATGGCATCCGTATCTGCCCTGCCCACCGCTTTTTTGCGGAGTTGGCGTAGTTTTTTGGGTGTCATCTGCTCCCTTGCATGCTGTCTGCAAACCGGTTTTTTCTTTTGAATTGACGCAGGCCGGGAGATCGCGCATAGTTGACTTGATCACGTAAGGATTTATCGCCAATGAACACCAACATCCATATCTCTAAAAAAGGACTGGCGGATTTTTGCCGCCGCAGCCGAATTCGCCGGCTCTCTCTGTTCGGATCAGTCCTGCGCGATGATTTCACCGCCAACAGCGATGTGGACATGCTGGTGGAGTTCGAGCCGGGCGCACGGGTTGGGCTGATCACTCTGGCAGGGATGGAAATTGAGCTGAGCCGGATAGTGGGCCGCAAGGTGGAGTTGCATACCGCAAGGGGGCTTCACCCCCATTTCCGTGACGAAGTCCTGAGTCTGGCAAAGATTGCGTATGAGCAGGCATGACGACAACTTGAGTCTCAGGCAGATGTTGGATCACGCACAAGAGGCGGTTGAACTCCTCGGTAATAAGGATCGTGACGCGGTTAAAAAAAATCGTGTGCTTCAATTGGCGCTCACCCGTCTGGTTGAGATTGTCGGCGAGGCGGCCGGCCGCGTGAGTGAACCGACACGGCAACAGAATCCGCAAATACCGTGGCCCCAGATTATCGGTATGCGTAACCGATTGGCTCACGGCTATGATATAATTGATTTTGACCTGCTCTGGTATACCGTCACCCTTGATTTGCCGCCATTGGTCGCCATGATTGAGGCGATTGTCGGACGGCGGTAGTTTATTGATTGTCTGTTAACAAACACGAAGGCCCCCTCACTTACCAGGATTAGACTTACCTTCCCCGCCATACCGGTCATGGCCAGGCATTTAAAATAGATAGACCCGTAAAAATATAGATCCTTAACAACCTGGCACTGCAACATTGCAGTCATTGAACGCCGGCCGTGCTTCCCCGTAGGATGCAATCAACCGCCACATTATTGGATGGCGGCATCCACGAGGAGGTGAATCATGAAAGGTGCATTCGATAAGCTGGCCGAAATCCGGCCGGTGCTGGCCAAAGGGCCGGAGCCGGCGCATCATGAGGACGAGTTTTTACGGGCGTCGGACCTGGTGCCGGTCCAAAGCCAGGCCGCCGAGAACCGGGAAAAAATGGCATCGGCTGAGCTGGCTGAGATGTTTCGTGAAAAGCAGTGGCAGCAGGCCCTGGACCTGTTTTACCCGGTGGAGGAGAAGCTCCCGGAGCTGGCCGATCTGGGGATGGATACGAAGGTTCGGGAAAAGCTGGCCTTTGCCCTGGGCCAATTGGGCCGCTTTGACGACGCCATTGCTCAGCTCCGGGTGTGCGTGGACCGCGAACCGGAGAATTTCCACCCGCACAACGCCCTGGCCTATACAGCCTACAACTCATTGTTCGCCGCCCGCAACCGGGAAATTTTCCTCAGCGGCAAAATCCGTGACGACCGCATCGCCCTGGCGCATCACCACTTCAAAAAGGCCCAGTGCCTGCGGCCCGACGGAGTGACCAATTTTTACCGGCAGGGCATGCTGTGGCACAAAATCGAAGGCAAGCCCAAAAAGGCATTGCCGGCCTTCGACCGAGCCGCGGCCAACTGGGAAGCGCTGAGCGAAGAAGACAAAGATCGCCGGCAGCAGGAGCGCAAGAACTACGTCAAGGCGCTTTACCAGAAAGCCGGTATTCTGCTCACCCAGGGCGACTGCCGGAGGGCGGCCCGGACCTTGAAACGCTGTCTGGCCGAGGATGAAAAGAGCGATTATTTGTCCCGGTTGCACAAGTATTTCGCCCTGGGAAAGCTCGAATACCACGCCAACCGTCTGCCGGAGGCCAAAAACGCCCTGCGCTTTGCCGAAAAGTGCCGGGGCCGGGAGCCCATCGATTTTGTCTTCGAGCTGCTGGCCAGAGTTTACCTGGGGCTCAACTGTCCGGAAAAGGCCCTGGCCGCCATCGAAAGGGTGCCGGAACCCCATCGACGGCCCTATGTTCGCTGGACCGAAGCCGACGTGCTGTGCGCCCTCGACCGCTATGACCGGGCCAGGACGGTTCTGGAGGCCTGTACGCAACGGGATCGC
>JABZFO010000120.1 GCA_014237405.1 Desulfosarcina sp.
TCGCCCACACGGCTGGGGAAAGAGATTTACGTGTTCGTGGATCGGCTTGCCCAGCAAATGAAGCTGCTGGAAACCGTTCCCTTCGCCGCCAAGTTCGGCGGCGCCACCGGCAATTTCAACGCCCACCACATGGCCTATCCGGACATCGACTGGATCGCCTTCGGCAACCGGCTGGTGAACGAGGGGCTGGGGCTGTACCGCTCCCGGGTGACCACCCAGATCGAACACTACGACCACCTGGCTGCGTTTTGCGACGGCGTGAAGCGGATCAACACCATCTTGCTGGATCTTTGCCGGGACTTGTGGATCTACATCTCCATGGGCTATTTCAAACAGAAAATCAAAAAAGGTGAGATCGGCTCCTCGGCCATGCCCCACAAGGTCAACCCCATCGATTTCGAGAATGCCGAAGGCAACCTGGGTATCGCCAATGCCGTTTTGGAACACCTGTCGGCCAAGCTGCCCATCTCCCGGCTTCAGCGGGACCTGACCGACTCCACGGTGACCCGCAACATCGGGGTGCCTCTGGGCCACACCCTCATCGCCCTTAAATCGCTCAAGCGGGGGCTGGACAGGCTGATCCTCAACGAAGACGCGCTGAAAAGAGATCTTGACAACAACTGGGCCGTGGTGGCCGAGGGCATCCAGACCGTGCTGCGGCGGGAAGGCTATCCCAAGCCCTACGAGGCCCTGCTGGCGCTTACCCGCACCCACGCGGTCATCGACCAGGCCGCCATCGCCGCGTTCATCGACTCCCTGGATGTGGCGGAGACACCTCAAAGAATACGCGCGTGCCCTTACCGGCAGGGACGTCTTTATTGCCTGCCGGGAAGGCATTCTGCGCGACCACTTTCAGGATATCATCACCGACATCAAGTTCCTGGTGCGCCACGGCGCACTTACCACCTTGCTCCATAATATGCCCAACCGGTTTGCCAACCAGAAGCTGATCAAACAGCTGGAGCGCCGGCTGCCGGCCACCGGCATTGTCCGGATTTCCCCGGAAATTGATTTTTACGACGCGGTGCTCGATCACCGGAAATCCATGTTCAAGGTCATTTTGCTGGAACGCCGATATCTCATTGACCGCCATGGGAATAAAATTAACGCCATCACTACCGGCCGGGTCCGTGAATCGCTGGAGGATTTCGGCGGTCTGATCGCCAACGTCAACTTCAAGGGCGCCATGGCGTGCATTTGCCGGAAGATCGAGGCCGGGCAGTGTGACCGCGTGCATATACTGCCGGCGGGCAAGAATACCATCAAACACGAACTCTTCACCGTGGAAGGGGCGGGCACCCTCATCGCCAACAACTTCCAGGAGGATTTTTGTCAGGTGCGGACCGATGAAGAGGTGGCCATCGTTTACCGAATTCTTGAGATGTACAAGCGCTCGGGCTTTTTGAAACCCCGCACCAAAGCCTACCTGAAGAAAAACCGCAACCGTTTTTACGTCACCGCCATCGACGGCATCGTGGTGGGATGCGTGGAGCAGAAAATCATCGACGAGCAGACTGTTGAACTGGGCGCACAACCCCCGTCTGGAAGCGCTGTACGCCCAGCTGGGGTTCGTTCAGGAGAGCCGTCCGGAATACCGGCAGCGGCAGGCCCAGAGTCCGGATGTGAAGATGTTTTTCAACACCGATGAATGAAAGTGGCTCATAAGGATGACGCGAATACGGGCCGTTTATAATCCAATATGGGCAATTCGCGACAGGACGGCTTAAATATACCTGCGGAGCAACAGCGCGGCAAACGTTCCCCCGGATGCGCAGGCGTTGACCAATCCATGGTTCACGGTCATTTCCCGGCTTTCCGTTTTTACCGCATCCAGTGAAATGATGGGAGACGTAAGACCGAGGGTCGGCGGCACGATGCCGGCGTGGATGGACAGCGCCATGGCCGCTGCGCGGATGCCGCCGGAAGCAAAATTCTCTCCCAGGGCGCCTTTAATGGCTGTCACCGCCGGCTGCACGCCACCGTTAAAAAACTGCTCCAGCGCCCGGGCCTCCAGCCGGTCGGACTTGATGCCGCCGCTGGCCGCCGCCGACACCGTTTCGATGTCACCGGGACCGACTCCCGCCATGGCCATGGCCTTCTCCATGGCCAGCACCAGTCCGGCCGAATCGTCGGGCCAATCGTTGGCCGGTGCCGGTGCCCCGCTCATGCCCCAGCCGGCTATTTCACAATAAATGGTTGCACCCCGCGACCGGGCCGATTCCAGCGACTCGAGGCAGAGCAGCCCTGCCCCTTCCCCAGCCACCGGGCCATTGCGGTTCCGGTCGAAGGGGCGTGCCTGCTCCTCACCGCCATCCTGAGGCGATAAAGCCATGAACCGCTCCAGCACGGTGAAAAAAAAGGGGGAGAGAATATCCCCGCCGCCGGCCAGCACCACATCGCCCCGGCCCTGTTGGATCTGGGTCGCCGCGTAAGCGATGGCCGTTTCCGCCGAGGCCTCCCGGTGGTTCACCGTGGTGTTGATTCCCCGCAGCCCCAGTTCGATGGCCGCGTGGCCGGCCGGGGCGTTCATCACCGTGTTGGGCACCAGGATGGGGTTGACCCGTCGGGGGCCGTCGGTGAACAGGGTGCCGGCGAACCGGGCGGCCACATCCGTAGCGCCGAAGGCCGTACCCATGACGATGCCGATGCGGTTCCGATCCGTACCGTCGAGATCGATCCCGGCATCTTCCAAAGCCATGCGTGCCGACGCGGTGACTATCCCGGAGAGGCGGTCCATGCGCCGCAGGGTCCGGCCGGAGATGAAATCCCTGGGTGAAAAATCACGAACTTCGCCGCCCATATGAGATTGAAAGGGCGCGGTGTCGAACCCTTCAATGGGGCGGATGCCGCAACCGCCGCCGAAAAGATTCTCGGAAAAAGCCTCCCGTCCGATGCCCAGGGGCGTCACCAGCCCCATTCCGGTAACCACCACCCGCCGGCTCACCGTGCACCGCCGTTTTCCGAAAACCTTCCGAAAGCCAGGACGGTGTTGTTTCCGCCGAAGGCAAAGGAGTTGGACAGCACCACGTTGACTTGTGCCTCCCGTGTACCGTCGGACACGTAGTCCAGGTCGCATGCCTCACCAGGGGTTTCATGGTGGATGGTCGGGGGGACGAACTGGTGCTCTATGGCCAGCATGCAAACGACGGCTTCGATGGCCCCGGCAGCCCCCAGGGTGTGGCCGATCATGGATTTGGTGGAGCTGACCGGAATCTGCCTCGCCCGGGTACCGAAAACGGACTTGATGCCCCGGGTCTCCATCAAGTCGTTGGCCGGGGTGGCCGTGCCGTGGGCGTTGATATAGTCCACATTATCGGCAGAGATACCGGCATCGGCCAGGGCCGCGGTCATGGCGCTGACGGCGCCAACCGCGTTCATATCCGGGGCGGTCATATGGCTGGCATCGCAGCTGATGCCGCAGCCGAGCACTTCTCCGTAGACGGTCGCCCCCCGCTTCCGAGCATGATCCAGGGATTCCAGGATCAATATTCCCGCCCCTTCCCCCAGGGTCAGGCCCTGGCGATCCCGGTCGAAGGGCTTGCAGTAATCCGGATCCACGGCCTGAAGGGCGTTGAAGGCCGAATAGGTGATGCGGCACAAGGGTTCGGTGCCGCCGCAGACTACCACTTCGGCAGTTCCCTGCCGGATCAGATCCCGGGCGTATCCAATGGCCGTGGCACCGGACGAGCAGGCGGTCATGAATGTGGTTTTGGGTCCCATGAGCTTCAAGTGGGTGGCAATGTGGTCCGCCGATGAGGCGCAGGAGAAGGCGGCAAACGGGGAACCGGGCATCCGGTCGGCACCACTTTCCAGGTAGCGTGCGAATATGGGTTCGCACTCCAGCATGCCCCCGGCGCCGCCGCCGATCACCACGCCGGTAACCGCTGCAAGCTCTGTTGAAACAGGTGTCAACCCGGCGTCTGCCAGGGCTTCCAGCGTAGCCGCCATGGCCATGCAGTCCGCCCGCGACATGCGCTTTAAGGAAACGGTTCTCGGAATATGCAGTAGGGGATCGAAATCTTTGACCTGGGCCCCGGTATGGGTGCGGTAACCGGCAGTGTCGAACAGAGTCACCGGACCAATGCCGCAGGTGCCGGCCTTCAGGGCGGCGGCAAACTCGGACACATTTTTGGCGATGGCGTTGACGGTTCCCCGTCCGGTGACAACTACCTGATCTGATTTCATATGCCTCGGTTTGGAAGGAGGAACGATTCACCGAAAATCGGATGCGGTCTCGATATGCGGGCCAAACCTTAACCAGATGCGTTGTGGAAAGTCAAGGTGGTGCAAAGGTGAGGGCAGGACAATCGCATGGTCCACCAAGCGCCATTGGGTCAACAATGCATGCGATTGCCCTGAATGTAAGGTGAGGATATCCATCAAAACAAGAATTTCATTACCCGTAGGCGTTCACGGGTTTAGGGTTCACCGTTCAGGGTTGCTTTTTTCTTTGATCTTGCTTGTAGGCCTGCAAGTACTTGATGAAACCACATATGGGTTGAACCTCTGAACCCGTGAACGGTTACCATTACCCTTGTTGCGATGTCGCCGGTCGTTTGCTGTTGACAACAAGGCCGATTATGGTTCTATTTATAGAAAAAATAATGCTTTGCCGCGGCCCTAACCAAGCACACGGGGGAAGGGATATGGAAAGAAGAGAAACCGAAGACCGTCGGCAGGTTCACATGTTCGTCGCACAAGAGCGAAGAGATGGGCCATACGAAAGAAGGGGCGACGCAACCAGACGCCGGGAAAGAAAGCAGGAAAGGGAAAAAATAGAAAGAATTCGCGCCTTCAAGGAAAAAAAGAAAGCGTCTTTGCCTGTCACACCAGTGATGACAAAAAAGCGATGGGTTTACTTAGGCCTGGCCTTGCTGGTTATCGTTGTCGCCGTATTTCTGATCAAGTGATCCTTTTGATAAAGATATCGCGGCTGGAAGCCGCTCCTACAGGGGGCATGTTCATCGTAGGAGCGGCTTCCAGCCGCGATGGCAGCAAGGAAACTGTTTCGCAATCAGAGAAAAAGCCCCGGTGGCCTGAAGGGCCACCGGGGCTTTTGAATTCATCTGTTATGCTGTCGAAATCAAGCATCCGGAAAAGATTGATGCCGGATTGCATTCGGCATGACAGGATCGATTAGAATGCTAAGGTCAACCGTCCGTAGAAGGTGGTGTTGTCTTCGACTTCGGTATTGTAGCCGCCGGCTTTCCAGTAGTCGCCGGCATCCAGATGGGCAATCACGCCCCAGAACTTCAGGTTGTTCATGATGTCCCCGTAGAGCAGGCCCAGATTCAGGTTGTCCAGCACCTGGTACTTGGCGCCCAGCCAGAAGGACGTGTAGCCTGCCGGACCGGTGACGGTGGTATGGCCGCCGGAGACGTTGCCCAGGGGGATGCCGTTTTCGTCGGTTCCGCCCAGGGTGGTGTTGAGGTTCTGAACGTCCGAGGTGAGCAGGAAACCGTGTTCCAGGTCGAGGGACTGCTCGAAATAACCGACGGCGCTGGTTTCGTCATCATCCGGGTTGCTGTCACCCTGAATATAGGTGCCGCCCGCGTTGAGGGTGAATCCGGCGATGTCGTATTTTACGTCCAGTGTAGCTGCCAGTGCTGCTGCGTCGATGGAGTTGAAGGTGGCGCCGGAAACCGGATCCGTCCGGGTTTCATTCAGGTCGACGGAACCCCACCCATAGAGAATTTCCGCTTCCGCATAGAGCGGTCCGAAAGTGCCCATAAAATAGGGGTTGATTACCCACAGCCCCAGTTCAGAGCGGGCGGGGCCGGCGGATATGGCTGCACCGGCGGCAGCGGCCTGGCCCTGGGCGCTTATCGCGTTGGAATTAAGACCATAAAGGTCGATTGCAGGAAGGCCAGCACCTGCAAGCGTTGCATCAAGAGCTGCGCTTTGGGCAGCGTCAAAGGGGGCAGCCTGTACAAGAGGCACCAAAGCGGGATTTAGAGCACCGGCTAATTGGAGACCTTGAGCATAAGTACCGGCATAGGTGCCACTGGCAACGGTAGCCGCGTCGACTGATTGCGTATAGCTCGCATAACCCATCTGAAAATTTCTGAGATCCCTCATGGTGACGTAGTTTTTGTTCTGGTAGTTGGCGACCAGCAGGCCGGTTGACCAGTTCTCCTGCTTGTAGGCAGTAAAACCATAGTATTTATGGTAGTCGGCATCGGTCATGATGTTTCCCTGATCCCCCTCCCCGTTCTTCTGGGCGACGAGGCCGGAGATGAAGTCACCTGTGGGCACCACCCACATGATGCGGTCCTTGTGCAGGCTGTTGCTGCCGTGGCTGGCGGTGCTGTCGCCCATTGCGGTACCCCAGGGGGTATCGATGTAGCGGCCGATGATAAACCCGCCGATGGGAGACTTGATGGTCATGTAGGCGGCCTTCCAGTCGATGTTGTTGGTATCGTCGATGTCCGGTGCCAGCGGGTTGGTTTCGTTGAGCTTGGAGTTGGCATCGGTGCCCCACACATGGTCCTGCAGGGCGGTGAACTGGGTGGTGAGGGTGATGTTGTCGTTGACCTTGAACACCGGCTTCACCATGAGCTCCATGGTCGAGTAGTCGTCCGTAGCATCATCCTTACTGAGGTTTTCGTTTGAGTGATTGAAGTGCTCCACAAAATAATGACCCGAGACCTCCACCTCCAGGGCCATCGCCGGTGCAGCGATCATCAACGCTACACACAGGGCGATCATAAACCTAATGTTTTTCATCTGGCTCCTCCTTGTTAAGAACATGGTGGTTAGTACACGTACTGATTCAGCTGACTGTAATGCTTTCGATCACCCCCTTTTCAATTGACGTGTGGATGCAGTTGTCCAGGCTGCACCGACAATCCAGCATGTGGTTGGCAACGGTCAGATGTCTAAAATGATAAATCTTTATAAAGAGTAACGGATATTGGAATTTTACTGTTTGTCGCTCCCCACTACTTACCCGAAAGGCTGCCAATCTGTTCTACGACAATATTGCTGGACCTGGCCTGGGTGAGGCCGGTGCTGGCGACCATGGCGTAAACCGCCTCCAGCCTGCCGTCCCCGTTCAGGTCCGCCAGGGAGAAATCGCTGATATAGCCGCTGATATCCTCGCCGGTCCAGATTTCTTTCATGTTCACCTTGTTCCAGCGCAGGGCGATCATCCGCCCGCGGGTGTACTTTCGAAAGCGCTCCACGAAGCCCCTGGCCGCATCGCGGTTGTGGACGGTGACCACTTCGACTTTTCCATCGTCGTCCAGGTCGGCAACGATAAATCGCTGGGTCAGGTAGGTCCGGTCTTTGGTTCGTGCGTCGGTGGACGAGGTGGCTTCGAGAAATATCGGGTTGCCGCCAAGGGTCTCTTCGCCGGCCCATTGGGGGCTGCCGGCCGGGTCGTAAATGCGCAGTTCATCGCCGGACGAATAGGCGATGGCCCGGACCTTGCCGTCATTGAAGATGTTGCCCCGGGCAAACCGGTAGAGGGTCATGTCGTTGGGCAGGGGGAACCGGCGGCCGGTCTGGTAGGCTTTGCCGTTCCAGGTCAGTTCGAACACGCCGGGCAGAAAATGGGTGTGGGCGTATAGCCCGCCGGTGTCGTTGGCTGACGGGGTGCCCCGCCGCTGACCCATCAGAATCCGGCCCTTTTCCGGATCGTCGGTGACCCGGAAGTACCAGCGCTGGTCGGTGGCAATGGCCTGTAGCCCGGAGCCGTTCCATTCCAGCACGACGGAGTCCAGCTTGTTGTGGGCGTCCAGTCGGGTGACGAAGATTTCTGCGGTTCCGTTGCCGTTGATATCCCCGGCGTCTACGGAGATGATGGTGTGGCGTTTGCCGGCATCAAAGGCGGCCAGTCGATCCAGCCGTTCTTTATTCTTGTTTTCTACGATAATCCGGTTTTCATGGGCAAAGACGATTTCCGGGCTGCCGTCGCCGTCCACATCACCGGTGGCCAGAGCACTGATGGTGCCTTTGAAGGGATTGCTTGTCCACAGGGCTTCAAGCGGCTCTGCGGTTGTCGTGACTGCTGCTGCCGTTGCGGCAACAACGGGTGCTGCCGGTGCCTGGGGCGCTATAACCACGGCGGGCTGCGGGGGCTGGACCAGCTGGACCTGGGGTGCCACCTGGGGAATCATCACCGCCGGTGCTGCCGCCGTGGGGGCTGCCACCTGAGGCGCGGCGGCAGACATGGATGCGATGTGCCGGCTGACCTGGGTGGCGAACTGGTTGATGTGCATGAGCGCATCGCCGCTGCTCTGGCCGAACTGGCTGAACTGCAGTGCCGCCTCGCCGGAGTCAACTTCTGTAAGTGTGGCATCGGTGCTGGCGCTGTTGCCGAACAGGGTAACGCTGCCGGTGACCACATAATCGGCGTTCAGATCGCGGCCCATCTGGACGGGGTCTTTGCCCGGGTCCGGGGCGATTTCGCGAATCACTTTAGCCGACTGGCCGATGCGCGAGGCCATCATGTCCATGATGCCTTTGTTGAGAAACGTCAGGTCTTTTTCTGAGTGAATCGTCAGGGGCAGGATCAGGACGCGTTTGGCATCTTTGTCCGCCAAAGCGGGTGATAAGGAAAAGATGAAAAGGGCAGTCAAAATGCAGCAAAAACCGGCCTGCCATCGTGGATAGCGCATCAAATCAGGGAGTCTCCTTTTCCTATTTCAGGCGTGTGAACCATGTTAACATGATCCATGAAAAATTAAAAGTGCAATTACACCCGGCCTCCGCTCCATTTCAGCTTGGCCTTCAGAACATCGAAGTAGTTCTGGTCGGGCAGGGTGATCATCTGCACCGGACTGGGGCTTTTACTGATGATGATCGTGTCCCGATCGTCGATCTTCAACCCCACCTGGCCGTCGCAGGTCAGCATGATGTCCGAGGTGTCTTCGGCCAGTTGGATTTTGATGGTGGCTGAGTCGGGGACCATCAGAGGCCGGTTGGTGGCCACGATGAGCCCGTCCGCACGGTAATCGGTGAGAAACTGGTCGTCGATATGGGTGCGAATCCGGGCCAGTCGAGCCAGGGCACCCTTGTTGATCACCACGTCATTGAAGGCCGACTCCCGGGCGATCTCGACACCCTCGCGGAGCGCCTGAACCTGCAGCCGCATTTGCGGCCGAATGGTGAATTGATCTTCCAGGATGGCTTCGGCCACCTCGCACAGGCGATCCTCCGTGGTCTCCGCCAGGAATCCCACCTCGCCGAATTTCACGCCGATGATGGGGATCTGCTGGTCGCCGATCCAGCGAACAGCGCTTAAAAATGTGCCGTCGCCGCCCAAAACGAATACGCAGGAAAGCGATTTCGGTGCCTGTTTCCGTGATCCTTCCGATCGCTTCCCACCGGGAGTCCCGATTTGCCGCCGGATGACGGTGAGGCCTTTATTGACCAGCCATCGCTCGAACCGGTCAGCCTGCTGCCGGGCATTGTCTTCGTCTTTGACAACCAGACCGATGTGTTTTTTCATGATGGGTTTCTGTTCCTGCTAAATTTAGGAATAGATAACAGTATTGAGTGGTTCGTCGAAATGTCTTACCTCATACATGGGTTTGTAAAGCAGGGCAAGTTCTAAGGGCCGCCACATGGTGCACGATCCGGATATTTGCCCTGTGTTGTGCATCGTGTGGAATGCTGTTGACATCATTTGCCCCGGATCATATACATTCCTTTACGTTGTAAGTTAATGAATTCGGTTCATATCGTTCCGCTTCGGTTTATGGCACCCCCGGCCATGGCCGGTTGTGTGATTCGGGCGATATGCGTTTTATGGAAGTGGATGCTTCGTAATCCCTTGGATTGCGCGGACCCGCCGGGCGCCTTTTGGCTTGACTGAACCTGATTAACTCTATTATACAGCTGTGTTTGTTTGGAGGGGCTGTTTCACCAAAACCAATTGAGAAGGAGAGGCATGATGAAAAATCGTTTGGGACAATTCCTTATCGTTGCAGTAGTCGGTGTATTCATGGTTGCCGCCGGTACCGCCATGGCGGCAGACACCATCAAACTGGGTGTTGCCGGTCCTCACAGTGGAGACCTTGCCTCCTATGGTATCCCGACGATAAAAGCCGCTGAACTGGTGGTGAAAGACATTAACGCCAAGGGCGGTGTTCTGGGCAAACAGGTGGAACTGCTGGTGGAAGACGATGTGTGCAAACCCGAAGTGGCCACCAACACCGCCACCAAAATGGTTTCCGAAGGTGCCCACGTGGTGCTGGGCCATATCTGCTCCGGTGCCACCAAGGCGGCCATGGGCATTTACAAAGACTCTAACATCCCGGCCATGTCTCCATCGGCCACCAACCCCGCCCTGACCCAGAGCGGCGACTACCCCAACTTTTTCCGCACTATTGCCTCCGACGATGCCCAGGCGCGTTTGGAAGTGGATTTCGCACTGGACGTCCTGAAGCTGAAAAAGATTGCCATTCTGCACGATAAGGGCGATTACGGCAAGGGCCTGGCTGAATTCGCCAAGTCATTTTTGGAAGCAGATTCCCGGGCGGAAGTCGTTCTCTATGAAGGCATCACCCCCGGTGCCGTGGACTACAGCGCTATTGTTCAGAAGATTAAGAGAAGCAAAGCCGAAGCCGTTATTTTCGGCGGCTACCATCCGGAAGCCTCCAAAATCGTCTCCCAGATGCGTAAAAAGAGAATGAAGACCATCTTTATCTCCGACGACGGCGTAATGGATGACACCTTCATCAAGGTAGCCCAGAAATATGCCGAAGGCGTATACGCCACCGGCCCCATGGACGTCTCCCAAAATTCCATGGCCATCGCCGCCAATGAGGCCCATAAAAAAGCCTATGGTGCCGATCCGGGCGCATTTTACCTGAACGCCTATTCCGCGGCCATCGCACTGCTCAACGCCATCGAGCAGGCCGGCAGCACCGATTACGCTGCGGTGACCAACGCCTTGAGAACCAAGGACGTGGAAACCCCACTGGGCAAAATCCGCTTTGACGAACGCGGTGATGCCATTGGTGTGGGTTTCTCCATGTACCAGGTTCAAAAAGGTGTCTATGTCGAATTGAAGTAGCTAAAGCGATTTCATGATCAATCAGGGGACAGACAACCATGCGTCTGGCCCCTGATTTTTATGGTGGTTCTATAAAATGGAATATTTTTTCGAGCTTTTTCTGGGCGGGCTCACCCGGGGCAGCATTTATGCCCTGATTGCCCTCGGTTACACCATGGTATACGGGATCGTGCAGCTGATCAACTTTGCCCATGGCGAAATCTACATGATCGGCGCCTTTACCGCCCTGATCGTGATCAGTGTGCTCACCATGATGGGGTGGAACCAGATTGCCATCCTGCTGATTGCCGCCGGTGTTGCCGTAATATATTCCTCGGCATACGGCTATACCATGGAGAAGATTGCCTACAAGCCGCTTCGTCAGGCACCCCGGCTGTCGGCCCTGATAAGTGCCATCGGCATGTCGCTGTTTCTGCAAAACTATGTGCTGCTGGCCCAGACCTCGGATTTTTTACCCTTTCCCGGGTTGATCCCCGATTTTGAATTCATGGAGCCTTATGCGCACATCATCGGGTCGCCGGAGTTGGTCATTATAATTACCACCACGATTGTCATGATTTCGCTGACTTTTCTGATCAAGTTTACCAAAATCGGGAAAGCCATGCGGGCCACGGCCCAGGACCGGGACATGGCCATGCTGGTGGGTGTCGATGTCAACCGGGTAATCTCGATGACCTTTATCATCGGGTCCGCCACCGCCGCCATCGGCGGGGTGCTCATCGCCTCCCATATTGGGCAGATCAATTTTTATATCGGCTTTATCGCCGGCATCAAAGCTTTCGTGGCGGCGGTGCTGGGCGGCATCGGCTCCATCCCCGGGGCGGTGCTGGGCAGTTTGATACTCGGATGGACCGAATCCTTTTTCACCGGATATATTTCCAGTGATTACGAGGATGTGTTCGCCTTTATTTTTCTGGTGGTCATCCTGATTTTCAGGCCCGCGGGAATTCTGGGACGTTCTACCGCGGAGAAGGTGTAAGGATTTAAATGAGTAATCGGCCGGCGATGATTACCCCACCACCTGGCCAACATATGCATTGAGATGTAAATACCCATGCTTGTAAACGAACTGAAAAAATCATTTTTAATCTCCCTCTGGTTCATGTTTTTGACCTTTCCCATCATGGTGATCCGGGTCAACACTGTGGAAAACATCATCCAGTGGCGCTGGGCTAACCTTTTTTTCGTGGGCATCGGCAGTTTTGTGCTGTCTGCACTCTGGCGCTACCTGATCCGGCGAAAGGAGCAGGGGATAAAAAAGACGGAGGTCGATGGTGTTGCCCGTGTGACGCTGAGCCAGCGATTGCTGAGGGAGCGGCGATTCACCATCCCAGCCCTGATCGTTATCGCCATTGTTGCCCTGGCCTTCCCCTTTGTGTTTTCCCTTTACCAGACCAACATCATGATTACGGCTCTGATCTATGTGTTGCTGGGTCTGGGCCTGAATATCGTGGTCGGCGTAGCCGGCCTGCTGGATCTGGGCTATGCGGCCTTTTACTTGGTAGGCGCCTATTCCTACGCTCTGCTTAACTATCATTTCGGGTTCGGCTTCTGGACTGTACTTGGCCTGGGTGCCGGAATGGCGGCCCTGTTCGGTATTATCCTCGGGTTTCCCGTGTTGCGGCTGAGGGGTGACTACCTGGCCATCGTTACCCTGGGCTTTGGTGAGATCATCCGCCTCATCATGGAAAACTGGAACGAATTTTCTTTTGGCCCCAGCGGCATCGCCAATATTCCCCGACCGGGATTTTTCGGTGTGGAGATGAACTTCGAGCAGGTGACTGTATACGTCTACTTTTTGATGATTGCCCTGAGCCTGTTCACCATCTTTGTGGTCAACCGGCTGCAGAATTCGAGGATCGGCAGGGCCTGGATCGCCCTTCGCGAAGATGAAGTCGCCTGTCAGGCCATGGGCATCGACAAGCGCAAAACCAAGCTGATGGCCTTTGCCCTGGGCGCCACCTGGGCCGGTTTCGCCGGTGTGGTGTTCGCCGCAAAAACTACTTTTATCAACCCGGCCAGCTTTACCCTCTGGGAATCCATCAATATCCTGTGTGTGGTGGTGCTCGGTGGCATGGGATCTATCGTGGGGGTCATCGTCGGCGCCTTCATCCTTATCCTGCTGCCCGAATACCTGCGCTTTCTTTCGGAATACCGCATACTGGCATTCGGAACGGTGCTGGTGCTGATGATGGTGTTCCGGCCCGGCGGCATCGTGGAAACGGTGCGACGGACATACCAGTACGAGGAGGCAGACCACTGAAGGCTGCAAAAAGGCCATTACCTGAACAGATATGGACATGGAACCGATACTCGACGTAAAACAGCTGACAATGGATTTTGGTGGACTTCGCGCCCTGGATAGCGTGGATCTGGATGTTAGCCAGGGGGAGATCGTAGCCCTGATCGGTCCCAACGGTGCAGGCAAGACCACGTTTTTCAACTGCATCACCGGAATTTACGATCCCACCGGGGGGGACATCATGATCACGGCCCCGAAAAATGGCCGGACCCAGCGGATCAACGGTATCAAGCCCAACCTGGTCACCGAAAAAGGGCTGGCCAGGACATTTCAGAATATCCGCCTCTTCCAGAACATGACGGTACTTGAAAATGTCATGATCGGCTGTCACTGCCGCATGAAGGCCGGTATTTTAGGGGCTGTGTTAAGAGGAATCTCAACCCGCCGTGAAGAGGAAGCGGTGATTCAGAAAAGCTACTCGATCCTGAAAAAAATCGGGCTTGAAAAATATGTCAACGAATTTGCCAAGAATCTGCCTTACGGCGCCCAGCGGCGCCTGGAAATCGCCCGCGCCATGGCCACGGAGCCCTTCATGCTGCTTCTGGATGAACCGGCGGCCGGCATGAATCCTCAGGAGACGCGCGAATTGGATGAACTCATCGTCAAAATCTGCGAAACCGAAGGGATTTCGATCCTGCTCATCGAGCACGACATGAAACTGGTCATGAGCCTGTCGGACCGGATTTTTGTCATGGACTACGGGAAAAAGATCGCCCAGGGTACACCTGCGGAGATCCGGAAGAATCCGGCGGTTATCAAGGCCTATCTCGGAGAAGAAATCGATGCTTAGCCTCGTTGATATACATACTTTTTACGGCAATATACAGGCGTTGAAGGGCGTCAGCCTGGAGGTGAACGAGGGAGAGATTATCACCCTGATCGGTGCCAACGGTGCCGGCAAAACCACGACGTTGATGTCCATCTCCGGGATCGTGCCGCCGAGAACCGGGAATATCCGCTTCATGGGGGAGTCCATCACTCGGGTGAACCCTGACAAGATCGTGTCCATGGGAATCAGCCAGGTGCCGGAAGGCCGGCGAATCTT
This sequence comes from Desulfosarcina sp., assembly GCA_014237405.1. Classification (GTDB taxonomy): domain Bacteria; phylum Desulfobacterota; class Desulfobacteria; order Desulfobacterales; family Desulfosarcinaceae; genus Desulfosarcina. The sequence goes on from JABZFO010000120.1 coordinate 14,371, forward strand.
TCCTTACCTGACCGTACTGGAAAACCTGGATATGGGGGCGTTTTTGAGGGATGACAAGGATGGCGTAAAATCGGACCTGGATTATGTTTACAGCCTGTTTCCCATCCTGGCTGAACGGCGCAACCAGGCCGGCGGCACCTTGAGCGGTGGTGAGCAGCAGATGCTGGCCATCTCCCGGGCCCTGATGGCCCGTCCCCGGATGCTTTTGATGGACGAACCCTCCCTGGGACTGGCCCCGTTGATCGTAAAACAAATATTTGAAATCATAAAGAAAATTAATAGCGAAAACAACACCACCATTTTCCTCGTGGAACAAAACGCCAACCTCGCCTTGAAGGTCGCCCACCGGGGATACGTCATGGAGAACGGCCGGATCACCCTCTCCGATACCGCTGACAGCCTGTTATCCAATGAAGACGTGAAAAAGGCCTACCTGGGAATTTAAACTTGCAATCCCACGATTCAGGCCTAAATTAGTCGAAATGGCTGTTACTGAGCGGAAACCGGTATTTTTTGATTTCGCACCTTCAAGATTGATCGGCTGACCTATCCCCCGACACTAAAATCGCTGATCAGTGTTTGGTTACGATCTCTTGAATAGGAAAAACGTTTCACAATGTGGTGTAAATGCCACAGTTTTTGATGACCGTTTGCCATACCGGGAAGATTCATATCTTCACTGACTATTATCTAACTATATAAAATTATAGACATAAGTTTTCATTTACGGGTGTTTCGGCACTCTATTTGCTGAAAAGACTCGTAAGTTCGATGCAAGGCGTTGCAGTTTGTTGGTCAACCCTTACTGATGTGAAATGCAATGAACTCAGAAAATCACCACACCCATACTTTTTCCCATTTGAAAGATGCTGTCGTTTTTTTCGTTACTGTGGCCACCTGTACCTTCTTGCTGACCGCCGCTTGTACTTTGACTAAAACAACTGAAATTATTGTCGATACGATACCTCTGCTGGCCATGCCTCAACCTCCGGCACCGCTTGAGCTATCACCGGAACCCGAGTCCATTCTGCCGGAGATCGAAGTGATCTCGGCAGGTGTCGAAACCATTGCGGAGATATCATCGGCGCCGGATGGGGCCGTGGCGTACGAACCCATTCCCTTTCACGGTATTATTGTTCAGGCGGCCGGACGATATGAAGTGGACCCGCACCTGATCCGGGCCATCATCTTCGCAGAATCCGGTTACAACCCCAGGGCAAAATCAAAGAAAGGGGCCCGCGGACTGATGCAACTCATGCCGTCCACCGCGAAATCTCTGGGTGTTGAAGACAGCTATGATCCGGAGGAAAATATCGACGGCGGGGGGTCCCGCCATTCCGGGCCACACAGCTGTATATCAAGAAGGTGTTGAAATTTCATAAGATATTCAGAACGGAAATGGCCACTCGCACCGGGCGACTGGCCTGATGGCGCCTGACTGCAACCGCGAGCGGATCAAAACCATTCGGTTTTCAAGGTGAAGCCCCTCGTTGACTTCCAGAGTGGCTTTCAAACCGTATTGCCTACCCATTGACCACTTGGTTCCCGGCAGTTGTTTTTCCTTTTTTGATCGTGCGGATTCATGGTAAAGCACCGGTTCATGAAGAACAGGGATATCTACCACCGACCGGCACTTTCCACATCTTTCTGGCGAACCACCCCCTTGGACCGAATGACCCACGGTCAATGGGAATCCTTGTGCGATGGCTGTGGGCGTTGCTGCCTGCAAAAATTTCGGGATGGCAAAACGGGAAAGGTGACCTACACCTGGGTCTCCTGCTACCTGCTGGATACACGGGCGTGCCGCTGTACCGACTACGGAAACCGTACCACCCTGGTGCCCGACTGCCTGGTGATGACCCCGGAACAGATTCCCTGCCTGCGCTGGCTTCCCAAAACCTGTGCCTACCGGCGGCTGTCCGAAGGCAAGGACCTGGATGCCTGGCACCACTTGGTATCCGGCGACCCGGAGTCGGTTCACCGGGCCGGCATATCGGTGCGGGGCAAGGCCATCTCCGAAGTATACGTTCATCCGGAGGATGTTGATTTTTACGCCATCGGCTACCAAATCTGAAGCGATTGCCAGGACGGTGAATCTTCAATCGGCCTTGGGTCTTGACATCTGGCCGGCGTGTGGTAAGTACAGGCCAACTTTTGATCGGCTGCCATTAACTACCTGAAACGAAACAATATTTATGTTTACTTTCAGGGGCTTGAGAAAAAATCGGAAAATTACAGGCGCAACTTTCCGGCTCAGGGATGGAGTTTTCGATGACGAGTGTGTTTATTACGACCCTTGGGGGTCTTGGCATGTTTATCCTCGGTATGAAGATGATGACCGAGGGGTTGCAGATGTCTGCCGGGAAGCGCATCAAGGCCATCTTGAGCGCAGTATCCTCCAACCGGGTGTTGGGGTGCCTCACCGGCGCGTCTGTCACGGCCATGGTTCAATCTTCATCTGCAGCCACCGTGATGCTCATTGGATTCGTCACTGCCGGTCTCATGACGCTACAGCAGGCAGTGGGCATGATCCTGGGCGCCAACGTGGGCACGACTGTCACGGCCCAGCTCATCGCCTTCAAACTGACTAAACTGGCCCTTCCCGCCATCGCCATCGGTGTCGTGCTCAAGTATTTCACCCAGCAGAAAAAGACCCGCTACATCGGTGAGGTGATTTTGGGGTTCGGCCTCCTTTTCTACGGGATGACTGTCATGAAGTATGGGCTGGCGCCGATCAAAAGCGATCCCACCTTTCTGGCTTTTTTTACCAAGTTCGATCCCAGTTCGGTGGGTGGTTTGCTGTTGTGCGTGGTGGTGGGGGCCGGGCTGACCATCATGGTCCAGTCTTCATCGGCTACTATCGGCCTCACCATGACGCTGGCCAGTCAGGGGCTGCTGACTTTTCCCGGCGCCATGGCCCTGGTGCTGGGGGAAAATATCGGCACCACCATTACGGCCGAACTGGCCACCATCGGCTCCAACAATATCAACGCCCACCGAGCCGCCAGGGCCCACACCATGTTCAACGTCATCGGCGTGACCCTCATGCTGTGCATCTTTCCCCTGTTCGTAAAACTGGTGGAAACGGTGACCCTGGGACTCGGGGCCGGCCCTGTGGACCAGATGGTGGGTGAGGACATGGTGAATATCCCCCGGTACATTGCCAACGGGCACACCCTGTTCAACGTGATCAATGCCTCTTTTTTTCTCCTGGTGTTGCCCTGGCTGATCAGAGTCGCCATATTGCTCTCACCCAAGGAAGAGGAGGAGATCGACTACTTCCGGCTGCCCAATTTCGGCGACCGGTTCATCGACACCCCCATTGCGGCCATCGTGGAAACCCGCAGTGAAATCCTCCGGATGGCAGAGACTGCCCAATACACACTTCGAAGGACGGTGAAGCGGCTCAAGGACAGGGATTACAAGAAGCTGGCAAAGTGGCGGCAGGTGGAAGACCACCTGGACGACATGCAGCGGGAGATAGTGGCCTACCTCACCCGGATTTACCAGAGCGATGTGAGCGAATCCGAGGCCAAGGAGATCTCCAGCCTGATGCGGATGACCAACAACATCGAACGTGTCGGTGACTCCGTGGAAAACATCGCCCAGGCCATCGAGGATATGATCGAGGGGAACCTCACCTTTACCGACAAGGCCATGGCGGACCTGTACAAGCTGGTGGACAAAGCGGTCGAGTTCATGGACCTGAATATAGCGGCCATGCGGCAACGGCCTGCCAATTTCATGAATCAGGCGGACAAACTGGAAAATATCATCGACGCCATGCGGGAAAAATATCGTGACGACCACATCCAGCGGCTTCGATCCTGCGAATGTGGCATCGACCAGGGCCTGGTTTATGTCAATCTCCTGTCCAATCTGGAGAAGATCGGCGACTTCTGCCTCAATATCGCCGAGGCGGTGGCAGGCAAGAAATAGCTTAAAGATCAAAGCTCAATGCTGAGAGCTGAGAGAAAAAGAATAACGTCAGATTGTTCAGGAACGAATGCTCCTGGAAGGAATGCCCCAGACGAAATACCGAATCCATTCAAAACCGAAAAGCAGCAGCTCCCGATTGCTGATCCGGAGCTTTTTAACCAGCGCTTTTTTTACCCGGTAGCGTTTGAGAAAGCTGCTCTGAAACACAAAATCGCGGAACCGGTCAATGTTGTAGGCGGCCATGAAGGCCATTTTCCCTTTTGAGCTGTTCAGGCCCTCGGGTCCCCACGGGTCTTTTTGAAACAGCGCTTTGATCGTGGCCCAGCGGGCGGTCATCTGATTGTAAGTAACGGCCCCCTGATCATCCGCCCATCGGGAGAGGGTCCACGACTGGCCTTCATACCGGCCCTGGCAGAAATCCGGCGGCCGGAAAAAACTGACGATTTCCGATGCACCGGGCCGGTCTTTGAACAGCATTCCATGTTCCACGGGAAAGGTGCGGCAGGTATCGGGCCGGTCCGGGTAGACCGTGCACCCCGCGTCACTTAGAAAAGGGCAGGTTTTTGATTCGTTGTCGGCCATCCGAAGCAGAACGTCGGGGAAATGATTGCCTTTCCGCAGCACCACATCCACATGGGTTTCCAAGAATCGGTCGGAATCCATATTGAGACCTTTTCTCAACCGCAGAACATCGTAAGGGTAGAGAAACAGGTTCAGGTTCCGGCAGCATTGGTTGAAGCAGGTCAGCTCCCTGTGGCACCGGAAATTGAATGTATCTGTTTTTTTCAACGGTGTCCCCTGCAGTTTGTTTATCTCTTCCGGGTTAATCGATTTCATAGGCGCTGTCTGTGATGGTCACCAGCATCTGGGCAATGGTGAGTTTGATTTTATCGGCATACCCCGTCTCCAGTCGCAGTTCCTTTTCCAGCGTCGCCATTTGCCGGTAAAAAGGGGTGCGGTCAAACCGGATATACTCGGTGTTGCCGCTTTCGCGGCACTGGTCGAAAAATGCATCGCACCCCGGATGCTTGGTGACGTTACCGCCGGGGCGATGAAGCTCGTGGGGAATGCCGTGAAGTCGGCAGATCATGGGGCGGTAGGGGTATAACATGCACCGTTCGTCCCGGTTCAGCGGGCACATGATGCGAAGGGTCTCGCCCCGACGGTCGGTGTCGGCCATCTTGGCGCTGATCGTCAGCGCCTGTTTCCGGATCGCCTGGCGGACGCCGGATTCAAGGGTGCCCATGCCTTCCACCAGATAGAGATACTCTAAGAGCGTATGGTGGTAAAATCGGGTCAGGCAGCAGTTGTCCGCACAGCCATTGCACCGAAACCCATACTGATCGGCAACGGCCGCATAGGTCCGGTCCATCTCACAAAAAAGTGCCTCCATCTGGTTCAGCAGCGGAAGATAGCGGGGCCTGGTGGTCAAAAACGGTTCGGGGGTCAGGTTCATGGTGCTCGAGTATGGCCTCAAACGGTGGGCGAGGGAAAAAAGATTTTTTTGTATAGGCCGAGGGCATAACGGTCGGTGATGCTGGCGATGAAATCGCAGACCACCTGCTCCCGGGGGTATCCGTTGCTCAGGCAGCCGGCGATGCCCATGCGGGTGAGTTCGGTTTCGAAAACGCTCTCGTTATCCAGCAGATAGGCGTAGAGCTCGGACAGGATCTTTTTCGCTTTGACAAATTCCCGGTGGACCCGGACGGATCGGTAGACGTTTTCGTATAGAAAGGCCCGCAACGTGGTCATGGCATCGAAAACCTCGTCGTTCATGGCAAGCCGCAATTCTCCGTCTACCGCCCGGCTGGAAAAGATCAGGTCACGGATCATGGTGGTGGCCCGCTCCTGGTGGGTCCGGCCGATAATCCGTGTACAGACCGTCGGTACCTGGTCTTTTCGGATGACGCCGCTGCGGATGGCATCGTCCAGATCGTGATTCAGGTAAGCCATGATGTCGGATATCCGAACGATGCGCCCTTCGATGGTGCAGGCCAATTCATTGGGGTCATCGGGCAGGATTTTCCCGTAGCCTTTGGAGTGCTTGATGATGCCGTCGCGAACCTCGTGGGTCAGGTTCAATCCCCTGCCGTTGTTCTCGATCACATCAACTACCCGAAGGCTCTGCCTGTGGTGAGCGAAATCCGGTGAGTGGATCTCCTGAAGTACCGCCTCACCACCGTGCCCAAAGGGGGTGTGCCCCAGATCGTGTCCCAGGGCAATGGCTTCGGCCAGGTCCTCGTTGAGAAACATCGCCCGGGCGATGGTCCGGGCAATCTGGGCCACCTCCAGCGTATGGGTCAGCCGTGTGCGATATTCGTCTCCCAGCGGGTTGAGGAACACCTGGGTTTTATGCTTCATCCGTCTGAATGCATTGGAGTAGACGATGCGGTCACGATCCACCTGGAACGCGGTGCGGATGGGGCAAGGATCTTCCGGCCGCTGCCGGCCTCGGCTCTGAGCGCTCTGGCAGCCGAACGGAGACATGAAGTTTTTTTCGCGTTTTTCAAACTGCTTGCGGATGCTCATGGCGCTAAGGGTTTCACGATCAGAGCTTCGGGCTTTTGTGCAACTTGGTTGTGAATAGTTCATTGCTGTTCTATTTTGAAATGATTATCTATTCACAGACAAAAGGCTTTGTAAAGCAGTATATTGGCGAGAGGCAGGTGAATCATGGGGGGCCACCATCTGATTCTTGGAAAGATCGACGATTTTATCACCGGTGAAGTACTGGCGGACACCCACGACGAGCGATACCGCCAGAAAATTGCCCGTATACTGGTGACGGATAAAGGCTATGCAAAGGCGGATATCCATCCCCGCAACCCGCTGATCGTTGCCGCCGGCAACCGGAAAGGGCACCTGTGGGTGGATTTTACGGTAACGGTTGACGATCGCACGGCAATGGTGGTTAAATACGGACCTGGTTCTTTGGTGACCCGTTATCGGCCGACCCTGGCTATCTCCCGGCTGATGGCACCCTACCAAATCCCGGTGGTGGTGGTGACCAATGGTGAGTCGGCGGATATTCTCGACGGTGAAACCGGCAAACTGACGGCATCGGGGTTCAACCGGATTCCTTCTCGGAAAGACTTGATGCAGCAGTTGGCCCGGGTCGATTTTTCGCCCATTTCATTAAAGCGGGCGGCAATGGAGGCCAGGATCGTCTACGCATTTGAAATTGACGGCAGCTGTCCCTGTGACGATGCCGCCTGCAGGATTGCATGAACCCGGAGACGGTATCGGTAAAAGATACAGCATTTATGACAGCGGCGCTTGATCTTGCCCAAGAGGCCCTGGCGGTCGGCGAGTTTCCCGTGGGATGCGTGATTGCAGACGGAGACACTGTGGTTGCCCGGGGTCACCGCACAGACACGGGGACAGGATCGGGTAACGAGATCGACCACGCTGAAATCAATGCTCTCAGGCACCTTTACAGCGCCAGGCCAGAGATCGATCGTTCGACGCTGACCCTATATTGCACCATGGAGCCTTGTCTCATGTGCTTTTCCGCTATCTTGCTCAGTGGTATCGGCAGGATCGTTTACGCCTATGAAGATGTAATGGGGGGCGGTTCTTCGCCGATTCGGGGAACCCCTACTGGGCGGACAGCCTGTTGAGTCGCTATACTTTGAAGCAGCCGGTTTCTCCATGACCGGTTTTCGCGTGGTTTTCCATTTTTTTCTTGCATTTACCGGAAGCGTCATATATTGGACCAAAGTTTAGTATCGGGTTACTGTTTGGTGATTTGATCTTCAGGTAAGGGCTCTCGTCTTGCCGGTGCACGGCTAGGCCGAGATGATGTCAACGTTCTATCTTCAGGAGGTGTAAGCATAGCTGGTCCCAGACATACACGGATGATGAGACAACGCCCGGATACAACACGGATCAATCAGGGTATCCGAGTAAGGGAGGTTCGCTTAATTGACCAGGAGGGAAACCAGGTCGGTATTCTTCCGATTCATCAGGCATTGGCCAAAGCCAATGATTTTGGTCTTGATCTGGTAGAAATTTCGCCCAATGCGAACCCGCCGGTTTGTAAAATCATGGATTACGGACGGTTCAAGTACGAGCAGACCAAAAAGCAGCAAGAGGCCAAAAAGAAACAGACCACATTTTCGATCAAAGAGATCAAGGTCCGGCCCAAAACCGGAGAGCATGATCTCGAAACGAAAATGGGGCACATCCGCAAGTTTATTGACCGCAAAGACAAGGTCAAGGTCACGGTGATGTTTCGGGGTCGGGAAATCACGCTTTCAGACCGCGGCAGAGAACTGTTGCAACAAATTGCCACTGAACTGGAAGACATTGCCGTTGTGGAGCAATATCCCAAGTTCGAAGGGCGGACGATGATGATGGTGCTGGCACCCAGATAGTGCCGTTAGGCCAATGACGGGTTGTGGCGTTGGCTCTTGTGCTCATGACCCATGCGAAAAGAAACAGACCGTTTCATAAGCTGGCGTGAACGCATGTTTTTCGTTCACGCCATCGGTTTTTGAAATGCAGCTTTTGCCGAGGCACTACAAACTATTTTGATAATTCAGAAAGATGATAAATTTTTTATTCAAGGAGAGAGATCATGCCGAAAATTAAAACCAACCGGGCGGCCGCAAAGCGGTTCAAGAAGACCGGGTCCGGCCGATACACGTTTTCAAAGTCTCACCACAGTCACATCCTGACCACCAAGACCCGGAAACGTAAACGCTCCCTGAAGAAGATGCAGCTGGTCAAAAAGAGCGACATGAGAGAAGTCCGACTCCTATTACCCAACGGGTAATCGGCGGCAAACAAGAATTTTCAAGGCAGGTTTCACCGGTAGCGGCATCTGAAGTGCGATGCAGGTGCGGGCGGCACGGTGGCCCTGTTAGCAAGGAGATGAGATCATGCGAATTAAAAGAGGATTCAAGGCGAGAAGACGCCGTCAGAAAGTGTTGAAGCTGGCCAAAGGATTTCGCGGCGGGCGAAGCAAACTGTTTCGGACCGCGGTTGACTCCGTAGACAAAGCCCTCAATTATGCCTATCGGGATCGCAAACAGCGAAAACGCCAGTTCCGTCGGCTGTGGATTGCCCGTATCAACGCAGCGGCGCGTATGAACGACCTTTCCTACAGCCGATTCATCAGCGGCCTGAAAAGGGCCGATGTGAACCTGGACCGGAAGGTGCTTGCCGATCTCGCAATATCCGATCCCTCTGGGTTCGCCCAGATTGCCGCGCTGGCATCACAGCAGGGTTAAACCGGGTTGACCTGTCGCGGCGAGTGCCGCCCGTATCGGTACCCCCCGCTGCCTTCCCCCTTTGTAACCGCGAAAGCGACCGCATTCCTCGTCCCGCCTTGGCGGGGCTGAGGAACAGCGATAATCCATATAAATACAGAGCGACGATCGTGGAAAACACCATAGAACGGATATATGCGGACGCCATGGAAGCGCTGGCATCGGCGACCGGTGCCGATGCGATAAACAATCTTTCCATCCAATACCTGGGTCGGAAGGGACGCATCACCCACTTTTTAAGAAACATCTCCAGTCTTCCCGTCGAGCAGCGGCCCCAGGCGGGCAAGCGGGCCAATGAAATCAAGCGTTCTCTGGAAGGTGAATTTAAAAATGCGGTGACCCGTCTATCCGATGTGGCCAAAACGGCGACGGACCGCATTGATGTCTCCCTGCCGGGTCGGGTGCCGGAAAAAGGGTCGCTTCACCCCATTACCCAGATTAACAACCGCATCTGCAGCATCTTTTCCCAGATGGGCTTCGATGTGGTCCTTTTACGTGTCGGACAATGTAGTGCTTCGAACCCACACCTCACCCACCCAGCCCCGGGTGATGGAAAAACAGCAGCCGCCCGTACGTATCATCGCCCCCGGCAAGGTGTACCGGTGTGATTCAGACCTGACCCACACCCCCATGTTTCACCAGGTGGAGGGGTTGCTGGTGGATCGCCAGGTCTCTTTTGCCGATCTCAAGGGCATTCTGACTGCCTTCATTCACCAGATGTTCGACGATCAGACCACATTGCGGTTTCGACCCAGTTTTTTCCCTTTTACCGAACCCAGTGCCGAAGTGGATATCCGGTGCGTGATTTGCCGGGGAAAGGGCTGTCGTGTGTGTTCCCATACCGGCTGGCTGGAGGTGCTGGGGGCCGGCATGGTCCATCCGGCGGTGTTTGAGAATGTCGGCTATGACACCAGCCGGTACACCGGCTTTGCTTTCGGCATGGGCGTGGAGCGCATTGCCATGCTTAAATTCGGCATCGATGACATACGGCGCTATTTCGATAATGACTACCGCTTTTTAAGTCAATTTTGATGAACTCGTAAAAAGTCGCATTTCCGACGGGTTCGTAAAACGTTTGAGATCAAGGCTTGCGAATCCCTAGGAATACCGCTATCGCGGGTGCCGTAGGCAGCGTACTGAGCGTACTCCGCAGTGACGAGGGATGAAGCGTAACGCAGATATCGGACGTTTTACGAAGTCGTCAATTTTAACGGAGTGTTCCTGAACCAATGAAAGTAAGTCTAAGCTGGCTGAAAGCATATGTGCCCATCGATATGACGGTCTCGGATCTTGCCGATGCGCTGACCATGGCGGGCCTGGAAGTGGAAGCCGTAGAGGATCGTTATGACTATCTGGAAACGATGGTCGTCGGACGGGTGGTGGAGGTGCTGCCCCATCCCAACGCCGACCTGCTGAAACTGTGCCGGGTGGATGGAGGAAACGGCATCGTGCCGGTAGCTTGTGGGGCCCCCAACGTGTCGACGGGCATGAACGCGCCCCTGGCCCGTGTGGGCACCCGGCTGCCCAACGGCATCCTGTTGGAAAAGACCGTCATTCGGGGTGAGACCTCCGAAGGCATGCTGTGCAGCGAGATCGAACTTGGCCTGGGTATAGACGGTTCAGGTCTCATGGTGCTGGATGAGAATTTTCAGCCGGGCATTTCCTTGAAAGCGGCTTTGAATCTTTCCGACGACACACTTGAAATCGACTTGACTCCAAACCGACCCGATTGCCTGAGCATGATGGGCGTGGCCCGGGAGATTGCCGCCATCCAAGGCGTTAAAATGAATCCACCGGTATTCCGTCTGCCCGATGCCGAGGGCGACATCGGCGCGTTCACCTCGGTGACCATCGAAGCGCCGGTGCGGCCCATCAACAACCTGGTCGACGTGACCAATTTCGTAATGCTGGAAACCGGTCAGCCCCTGCACGCCTTTGATTTTGACCACCTGACCGGTCATCGTATCGTGGTTCGAACGGCTGCAAAGGGAGAGCCATTCACCACCCTGGATCAAAAGGCGCGTCGGCTTTCCGACCAGATGCTGATGATCTGCGATGGCGAAGAGCCGGTTGCCGTAGGTGGTGTCATGGGTGGACTGAGCTCGGAAATTGAGGAAACGACCACCCGTGTGCTCATCGAAAGCGCCTGCTTCGATTCGGTCAGCATCCGCAAAACATCCAAGGCCCTGGGTCTGAATACCGATGCCTCCCACCGGTTCGAGCGGGGTGTGGATCCGGACGGCACCCTTTTTGCGTTGGACCGCGCTGCCGGTCTGATGGCCGAACTGGGGCAGGGCCGGCTGGTGGGTGGTGTTATCGATGAAGATTTCAGAACGTCAGGCCCCCCGGTGCTCTCGTTGAGTGTGTGTGCCACCAACAACCTTTTAGGCACCGGTTTGGATCGTGATCGTATGGCCGCCCTGCTGGAAAGCATCGAATTCAAGGTTCAGATCGACGGCGAAGACGGTCTTCAGGTGCAGGTGCCTTCTTTCCGTGTGGATGTCACCCGTCCCCAGGACCTGATGGAAGAGGTGGCCAGACTCTCCGGCTACAACCAGATTCCCACCACCTTTCCCGCGCTGCCGGCCCAGGGCACCACCCCTTCCTTAATGATGGCCCGGCGCAACCAGGTCAGGGATCTTCTTACCGGGTTCGGATTTTCAGAGACCATCAACTACAGTTTCATCAGTGCAGATTCCTGCGACCGGATTCAACTGGACGCCCATGACCCCCGCCGCCGTCATGTAGCTCTGCTTAATCCCATTTCCGAGGAGCAGTCGGTGATGCGGACCACGCTGGTTCCCGGCATACTGGAAACGGCCCAGCGAAATATTTCCAGGCAACAGAACAGCCTGTGCTTGTTTGAAATCGGAAAGGCTTTTCTTCCCCAGTCGGATGCCGCCCTTCCCCTGGAAAAGGAGATGCTCGTCGGTCTCTGGACCGGTCTAAGCGGAAAGGCCGCCTGGCACACCCGGGAAAAGGCTTGTGATTTTTTCGATATCAAGGGTACGGTGGAAGGACTGGCCCTTGCGCTTGGCGTTGCCGCGCTGTCGTTTACCGCATTGCCGGATGATCGGTGCCGCTACACTCGGGCGGGTCACACGGCCCAGATCCTTCACGGCGGGCAGACGCTGGGCATCGTGGGCGAGGTGGATGCCGCGGTGGTGGACAGCTACAGCCTCAGGCGGACGGCGTTTATTTTCGAGCTGGACCTGGAAATGATAGGGCAACTGGTACCTGATTCCAAGCAGATGGCACCGATCCCCCGTTTTCCCTCAACGACCCGGGATATCACCGTCATTCTCGACCAGGATATCGAATCCGGATGCCTGTTGGATGCGGTGGCCCAATTTGGCGAAACACTGGTGAAGGACCTGTACCTGTTTGATGTGTTTGCCGGAGATCCCGTACCAGCGGGAAAAAAGAGCGTATCCTTCCGGGTGGTCTATCAGTCTGCCGACCGAACCCTGGAAGATGAAACCGTCAACGCGATTCATCACCATCTCACCCATCGCTTGATTACCGAATTTGGCGCGGCGCTGCCGGTCTGACCAACCTGAAGCAGCCGGCAGCGCTTCGACCGATATGGATAATACCGATGAAAGAAGACGCTTACGGCGCAGCCGAGATACCCGACAAGTTTTACTTCAAGATCGGTGAGGTCAGCCATATCGCCGGCGTTCCCCCCTATGTGCTGCGGTTCTGGGAAACTGAATTCAAGCAGATCAAACCCAAGCGCACCGATGCGGGGCAGCGTCTATACCGCAAGCAGGATGTGGTGCTTGTTTTAACGATCAAACATCTTCTCTACGACAGGAAATTCACCATCGAGGGCGCCCGGCAGCATCTGAAGAAGAAATCCGGCACTGCACCGGAACCGGCTGCCGCGTTGCCGGACATTGCCGAGATCAGGGCGGAACTGATTCTCATTCGGGACCTGATCGATGCCCGCCGACGTTGACTGCCGTCTGAACGCCTGATTTGCCGATCGTGCTCCCGTCATTTGAAACGTTCGGTTTGGGCGGGCATTGGGTTAGATAGAAAGATATTGACAGAAGATCTGTTTTGCCTTAATTAGTATTTTTGGTGAGCGGGCATAGCTCAGTTGGTAGAGTACAAGCTTCCCAAGCTTGGTGTCGCGAGTTCGAATCTCGTTGCCCGCTCCATTTCAAGTCCGGTTTCGTCTGTTCCGGTGACGGTTGCTGAACATGGAAACGGGCTGTTTGCCCGTTTTTGTTTTTTGTTCGGTGAGAATATGGCCAAACGTGCCGGAAAGCGAAAAGCAAAAGCCGGGAAGCGGGTAGCGCCCCGCCAATCGGATCTGGAGACCCTGAAGCGACAGCGGACGTTTGCCGATTCGGTTACCCGTCTGGCCGATCCCCTGTGTACTGCCGAGGGCATGGAGCTGGTCCATGTGGAGTACCAGCGCGAGCCTGGCGGGTTGACGCTGCGCCTCTACCTGGACAAACCCGGGGGCGTGACACTGGACGACTGCGTCGACATCAGCCGACAGCTGGACGACATGCTTGACGTGCACACGCAAGATGCGCCGCCGTACCGGCTGGAGGTGTCATCACCGGGCCTCGACCGGCCGGTGGGGAAGCTTAAGGATTTTATTCGCTTCAAGGGTCATCGAGCGAAAATTCGCATCGCCGGTGCCGTGAACGGCCGGAAAAATTTTACCGGCGTGCTGGCCGGGGTGGTCGATCAAATGATCCAGATTCAGGTGGATAACGAGACTGTCAATCTGAATATTAACGATATTACACGGGCGCGGCTGATCAATTATAACGGAGAACGCTGATGTTTATAGCAGATATCAAACGTGTGGTGGAACAGGTAAGCCGGGACAAGGGCATCGATGTGAAAATTCTGATCCGTGCCCTGGAAGAGGCGTTGCGTTCCGCTGCCAGAAAAAAATTCGGCAGCAAGGTCGACATTGAGGCGCAGTACAGCCCCGACACGGGAGAGATCGAGGTCTTCCAATTTAAAGAGGTGGTGGCGGAAGTGACCGAGCCGGATCTGCAGATCAGCCTGGACGAAGGGCGAAAGCTCGACCCCGAATGCGAGATTGGCGACAGCCTTGGTACCAAAATGGACACCTCAACCTTTGGACGAATTGCCGCGCAATCCGCCAAACAGGTGATTATCCAGAAGATGAAAGATGCAGAGCGGGATGCAGTTTACTCTAGCTATATCGACCGTAAGGGTGAGGTGATCAACGGCATCGTCCAACGGGTGGACCGGGGCAACATCATCGTCAACCTGGGCACCACCGAAGCTATCCTGCCCACCCGGGAACAGATTCCCCGGGAAAATTATCGACGGGGGGATCGGATCCGGGCCCTGATCCTCGATGTGCTCTATGACACCCGCGGCCCTCAGATCGTGCTCTCGCGAACCCATCCCGACCTGCTGATCAACCTGTTCAAAACCGAAGTGCCCGAGATTAGTGAGGGCATCGTGGAGGTCAAAGGGGCAGCCCGGGAGCCGGGAGGCCGGGCCAAGATTGCCGTCTCCTCCAACGATTCAGACATCGATCCGGTGGGGGCCTGCGTGGGTATGAAGGGCAGCCGGGTGCAGAATGTGGTGCAGGAGCTTCGGGGCGAGAAGATCGACATCATCACCTGGCACGTGGATGCGGCTAAGTATGTTTGTAACGCCTTGGCGCCCGCGGAAATTTCCCGGGTGATCATCGATGAAGAGAACAACACCATGGAGGTCATCGTCCCCGATGAATTCCTTTCCGTTGCCATCGGCAAACGGGGCCAGAACGTGCGTTTGGCCTCCAAGCTCACCGGATGGCACCTGGACGTCAATTCCGAGTCCAAATACGATGAAATGATGAAGATCGGATACGAATCACTGGTCAATATCCCCGGGGTCGGTACCAGTCTGGCCGATGCCTTCTTTGAAAAGGGGGTTTATTCAGCAGAAGAGCTGGCCGAATCCTTAGTTGAAGAGCTGGTCGAAATCCGTGGCATCGGACAGGAAAAGGCCGTGGTGTTGATAGAAAATGCAAGGCAGTATGCCATTCAGGCCGCCAAGGATGCCGAAGCCCGGCGTTTGGAGGATGAAGCCCGGCGCCTGGAGGATGAGGCCCGCGCTGCAGAAGAAGCGGCCCATGCCGGAGCGGAAGCCGGAGCGGAAGCGGAAGCGGTGCCGGTCGAAACACCGGCGGACGAACCAAATGAAGTGGCGGCTTCCGATGCCGAACCCTCTGAAGAGGTGCGGTAGCGGATCAGGACGCGGTCACGGTAAAAAGGGCGGAAACTGCTTACAAAACGATTTTGGGGGGAATTGATGGCAAAAATCAGAGTATATGAGTTTGCCAGAGATCTTAACATGACGAACAGGGAACTCTTGGACAAGATCCAGGACCTTGATATCGACGTTAACAGCCATATGAGCTCTCTGGACGAAGATGTGGTGGCGATGGTCAAATCGGCGCTTTTCGGAGAAAAGGACGATCAGCTTGAGGAAAAGCGTGTAAGGCCTACAGTGATCCGGCGGCGCAAGGTTGTGGCGCCCCAGGAATCGGAGGCCACCGAGGCTGCTTCGGCTGAAGAACCGGAATTCCCCCCGGCCGAATCGGAAAAACAGGCCCCGGCAGTGGCTGAAGTGAAATCACCGCCGAAGAAAAAGCCAGTGGTGAAGAAACGCAAGCCCGCCGAATCCGCCAAAATCATTTCAAAGCCCAAAACGGAAATACCCGAAGTGCCGCCGGTAGCAGTTGAACCCGAAGTGATGGATGCACCGCCGGAATCGGAGGCCACCACCGCCGCCGACGAAAAACCACCGGTCACTGAAGCGGCAGCCCCCCCTGCCGACGCGACCGAGGGTGATCTGGCCACCGGTGAGGCCGTTCCTGCGGCACCATCCGCCGACGAACCTCCCAAGGCTCCCGTGTCAAAGGCCAAGAAAGGCAAGAAAGAAATACCCGCCAAAATCATCAAAATGCCGACCAAACCTAAAATTGCATCGGTTTCTCCAAGGCGCTTCAAACCGGCGGGACCGCCGTCACCGCCGTCACCGGAAACCGCCGATGCACCCGTTTCCGCCAAGGACAAGAAAAAGAAGGGGTGGCGGAAAAAGGTTGTGGATGCCGGTGAGAATCGGTTTGCCAGAAAGAAAGGCGGTTTCCGAAAAAAGGAGATCGTTGAGGGGGCGGCTCTCTACAGCGGGAAAATGCGCGGCCGGAAGGGCCGGAAGGGCAGCAAACTGAGAGCCATGCCTGGCGGCCAGAAAACCCAGATCACCACGGCCAAGGCTATCAAGCGGCGGGTGAAGGTCGATGAGACCATCGTGCTGTCGGAACTGGCCAAACGCATGGGCATCAAGGCCAACGAAATGATCGTCAAACTCATGGGGATGGGGGTTATGGCCACGGTGAACCAGACCATTGACTATGATACGGCGGCCCTGGTGGCCGGAGAATTCGACTACGAGGTGGAAAAGGCATCCTTCGAGGAGGAGGTGATCCTGAAGAAAATCGAACAGGACGACCCCGAAAAACTGGCTTCCAGGCCCCCTGTGGTGACCATCATGGGCCACGTGGACCACGGTAAAACATCGCTGCTTGACGTGATCCGCAAAACCCGCGTGACCGAAGGCGAAGCGGGCGGCATTACCCAGCACATCGGTGCTTACCATGTTGAGACCGAAAAGGGCATTATCGCCTTTCTGGATACCCCGGGGCACGAGGCCTTTTCGGCCATGCGTTCGCGCGGTGCCAAGGTGACCGACATTGTTGTGCTGGTGGTTGCCGCCGATGACGGGGTGATGCCCCAGACCGTGGAGGCGATCAATCACTCCAAGGCCGCCGGGGTGGCGATCATCGTGGCCATCAACAAGATGGACAAGCCGGATGCCGATCCGGACCGGGTTCAGCGTGAACTCAGTGAACACGGCCTGGTGCCGGAAGCCTGGGGCGGTGATGCCATCTTTGTCATGGTGTCGGCCAAAAAGAATACCGGAATTGACGAACTGCTGGAAATGATTCTGCTTCAAACGGAAATCCTTGAGCTCAAGGCCAATCCGGACAAGCTGGCCAGCGGCCACGTGGTCGAAGCCAAACTGGATTCAGGGCGCGGGCCTGTGGCCACCGTACTGGTGCAGGATGGCACCCTTCGTGCCGGCGATTCCGTCGTCTGCGGGATGCACTACGGCAGAATCCGCGTGCTCCAGGACGATTTGGGCCGCACGGTGGAATTTGCCGGCCCGTCCATGCCGGTGGAGATCGTAGGCCTTTCCGGCGTACCCATGGCCGGAGATGAACTGGTGGCGCTGGCCGATGAGAAGGATGCCCGCCAGGTGAGTCAGCACCGCATCCAGAAACAGCGCTCCAAGGAGTTGGCCAAGACCAATCGGCTGAGTCTGGAGGGGCTGTTCGAAAAGATGCAGATGGGTGAGGTCAAGGACCTGAACCTGATCATCAAGGCGGACGTGGACGGCTCCATCGAAGCGCTGAGAGACTCTTTGATCAAGCTTTCCAACGACGAGGTGAACATCAACGTGGTCCACGCGGCCACCGGCACCATCACCGAGTCGGACATCTCCCTGGCCGCGGTCTCCGATGCCATTATCATCGGCTTCAACGTCCGGCCCAATGCCAAGGTTCAGGAGATGGCCGCCGAGGAAAATGTGGACATGCGTTTCCACAATGTTATCTACAATGTCATCAAGGAGATCAAGGATGCCATTGTGGGCATGATGGAGTCCATCTACGAGGAACGGGTGCTGGGTCGTGCCGAAGTTCGCCAGACCTTCCATGTACCCAAGATCGGCACCATCGCCGGCTGTTATGTGACCGACGGCAAGATCCAGCGGGGCCAGCTCATGCGGCTGGTCCGCGACGGTATTATCACCTACGAAGGCAAAAACAGCAGTTTGCGCCGGTTCAAGGATGACGCGAAGGAGGTCCATTCCGGCTATGAATGCGGTATCGGCATTGAAAATTTCAACGACATCAAGGTCGGTGACGTAATTGAAAGCTACTACATGGAAGAGATACGACCGGAAGTGGAGTGATGAAGCACGATGGTTGTGGGCATTGGACGCATTATCTTCAGGGTTCATCAGTGCCGGTCCCTGAAGGAGAAACGCAAGGTGGTCAAGGCTATCGTTGCCCGCATCCGCAACCACTTTAACGCATCGGTGGCCGAGGTGGGGGACAATGACATTTACCAGCGGGCCGTAATCGGCGTCAGCCTGGTGGGCAGCGACCGCCGGTTGATCAACGCCAAACTGGACAAACTGTTTAACTTTGCCGAAGATCTGGGGCTTGCGGAAATGATTGACACCCAGTTGGAGATCATCTCCCTGTGATCGACGCACCCCGGTGACAGATCGGCAAATAACGATTCGGCGACCGGATCGAATGTGAGACAAGCGTGGTAACCAGATCATTCAATCGAGCGGAAAGAGTTGGCGGGCAGGTGCAGAAAGTACTGGCCGGTCTGATCCGAAAGGGTGTCAACGACCCGCGACTAGCCCAGGCCACCATTACCGGGGTAACCCTGAGCCGGGATTTGCGGATTGCCAAGGTTTACTTTGCCGCCCATGGTGGTGCGCATGATGAACAGGCCGTATTAGCGGGGTTTGAGAGTGCCAAAGGGTTTATCAAACGGGAACTGGCTAGAGAACTGGGCCTTCGATACATGCCGGAGTTGAAATTTTTTTACGATGCGTCGTTTGACTATGGTGCCCACATCAACCGGGTACTGGAATCCATACGAACCGATGATGAAAAAAATAATCCAACAGCTGACGAGCAGTAACCGCGTCCTGCTGGCATCCCACGTCAATCCGGACGGCGATGCCATCGGGGCACTGCTGGCCACGGGTATTGGACTGGAAAAGCTGGGGTGCGAGGTGGTGCTCTACAACGAGAGTGCCATCCCAGCGGTGTACCGGTTTCTGCCCTCGGTGGACAATATCCAGAAACAGCTGACGGATCTGGAACGTTTCGATACGGCGGTGATTCTGGACTGCGGGGACCTGAGCCGTGTTGGATCGGCGGCTGATTCCATCGCCACCATTCCGGTCATTATCAACATCGACCACCACACCACCAACACCCGATTCGGGCAATACCATCTGGTGGATGTGGACGCCTGCGCCACGTCTGAAATTGTCTACCGGCTGATTCAGGCCATGGGTATTGAAATGGACACGGCCATGGCGACGGCTATCTACACCGGAATCTTGACCGATACGGGTTCTTTCCGGTTCTCCAACACTAACCAGGCGGCATTTTCCACCTGCGAAGCCATGGTGGCCATGGGGGTGAAACCGTCCACGGTGGCTCAGCATGTATACGGCACCTATTCCCTGGGACGGATCAAACTGCTCAACCTTGCACTGGATTCCATCGAGATATCCAACAACGGGCACTTTTCCATCATGACGGTTACCCGGGAGATGCTGGCGGACACCGGCACCCAGCCCGAAGATGCAGATGGCCTGATCAACTATGCCCGACGGATTCAGGATGTAAAGGTTGCCGCCTTGATTCATGAACTGGAAAACGGCAACGGCCCGTCGGATGGTCGAAAACGGTTCCATGTGAGTCTGCGTTCGGACGGCAGTGTGGATGTGTCCCGCATTGCATCGGATTTCGGCGGAGGCGGTCATGCCGGAGCCGCCGGATTTTCCGTGGTGTCCAGCCTGACGGAACTGAAGAGGACCATTTACAGCCTGTCCGATGGTTTTTGCGGGACATGCCACCTGAACTGAACGGGATTATCGTGGTGGACAAACCCGGGGGGATTTCATCAGCTGGGGTTGTCGCCCGGGTCAAGGGAATTTTCGAGGCTAAAAAAGTTGGCCATACAGGGACGCTGGACCCCCTCGCCACCGGCGTCCTGATCTGTTGCATCAACCGGGCTACCCGGCTCTCCCAGTTTTTCCTCAAGGGTGACAAGGCTTACGAGGCGGAACTTGTTCTGGGGACGGTGACGGACACCCAGGATGCGACGGGAACCGTCATCGAACGGCACTCGCTGGACGGTATATCAGCGGAACAGGTCCGGGAAACGGCGGCGCGGTTTGTGGGAACACTCACCCAGGTCCCCCCGGTCTACTCGGCCCTGAAACACCAGGGGACACCGCTTTATAAATTAGCGCGCCGGGGAGCAGCTGTGGAAAAGCCGGCCCGGCCGGTACGGATTAACCATTTGGCGATTCTTGACGTGAAACTGCCGGCGGTTCGATTTTCGGTCTCCTGTTCATCCGGCACCTATGTCCGCACCCTGTGTGCCGACATGGGGCGGGAACTGGGCTGCGGCGGGCATCTCAAAGGGCTGCGCAGAACGGCGAGTTGCGGGTTTTCCATTGACGACGCCATCGGCCTGGAGAAGCTGGCGGAATACAGGGATCGAGGCGGCCTGGGCGAAACGGTGATTCCCATGAACGAGGCATTGCCATTCATGCCCGCTGCGGTGGCCGATGACGCGCTGGCCAAAAAGATCCAAAACGGCATGAAACTGGCGGCAGCAGACTTTCCGGTTTCGCCGCGGGTATCGGACCAGGGCGTGTTCAAGGTTATAGACCCACGCGGCCGTCTGATCGCCGTGCTGGCCGAATCGCAGGCAACGGGCAGCTATAATTATTATTGTGTTTTTTCGGTGTAAAGGTGATAATAATAAGGTTGTCGACCAATTGAAACTGATCTTAGAGACCGTCTAAATCGGACTTTTACGAATTCATCAAAGATTAAAAGCAAAAAGGTAGTCAGTAACCATTTTAAGGAGGACGAAACATTGGCGTATACAGCGGAAACCAAAAAAGAACTCATTGAAAAACACAAACAGCACGATACCGATACCGGTTCTCCGGAAGTCCAGATCGGTCTTCTTACCCATCGGATATCCTATCTGACCGAGCATCTGAAAGTGCATAAAAAGGATCACCACTCCCGACGGGGATTGCTGATGCTGGTGGGCAAGCGTCGCAGACTGCTCAACTATGTCAAGGGCAACGACGTTCAGCGCTACCGTTCTATTATCGAAACCCTTGGCCTGCGGCGCTAAGGTGATTCGAAAACGGCAACACGCTGTTGCCGAATCCCCATTGCCGGTTTCCACGAATGCGGCTGCCGACGGTACTTCTGTCGGGCAGGTGGCATGCGCCCAGTGGCCCTCAGGCAGACGATTGGCCTGAACACCGGCAATTTACAGGCACTGAGCGGATCGTTTTCGCCTTTGTCGCAATTATATCAGGAGAAGGAATTCTAATGGAATATACATTCAAAGCGGATGTGGGGGGCAACACCCTTAGCATCCAGGCGGGTAAAGTCGCCAAGCAGGCATCCGGGTCCGTTGTGGTTCAATACGGCGATACGATAGTTCTGGTTACTGCGGTTTCCGCCAACGACGAGAGAAATGTCGATTTTCTACCCCTTACGGTGGAGTACCAGGAAAAGGTCTATGCTGCCGGCCGGATTCCGGGCAACTATTTTCGCCGGGAGATCGGACGGCCCAGCGAGAAGGAGACCCTCACCTCCCGCCTGATTGACCGGCCGATCCGACCGCTGTTTCCCAAAGCGTACCGGTACGAGACCCAGGTTATTGCCACCGTACTCTCCATGGACCAGGAGAACGATCCGGACATGCTGGCCATGGTTGGTGCATCGGCGGCGTTGGAGATCTCGGACATCCCCTTTGCCGGCCCAATTGCGGCGGTACGCGTGGGCCGCATCGACGGCCAGTTCATCGTCAATCCCACCCTTTCCCATACGGCGGAAAGCGACATCAATATCATTGTCGCCGGCTCCCGCACCGGTGTGGTCATGGTGGAAGGCGGCGGCAATGTGGTGAGTGAAAAGGACATGCTGGAGGCCATCTTTTTTGGCCACCATGCCATGCAACCCATCATCGACATCCAGGAACAGCTCAAGGCGGAAATAGGCAAGCCCAAGCGGCCCTTCACACCACCGGAAAACGATCCAGCCCTGGTGGAGATGCTTCGGGAAAAGGCCTCTGCACCGTTGCGAGAGGTCCTTACCATCCCCGAGAAGATGAAGCGATACGAGGCCGTGCGAACGACCAAGTCCCAAGTGGTCGAAACGCTGGGCGAGGAGATGGCGGACCGGCGCGGGGAGATCAGCGCCATTCTTGGCGACCTCCAGAAGCAGATCTGCCGGGACATGATTCTCAAAGAAGGCCGCCGTATCGACAACCGGCGGTTCGACGAGATACGACCCATCACCTGCGAGGTGGGGGTGCTGCCCCGGCCTCACGGCAGCGCTCTGTTCACCCGCGGCGAGACCCAGGTACTCGGAATCCTGACCCTTGGATCGGGTGGCGACGAACAGCGGGTGGAGACCCTCAGCGGTGAGGAAAACCGGCCCTTCATGCTCCACTACAATTTTCCCCCCTATTCGGTGGGGGAGGTCAAGCGTGTGGGGGGGCCCAGCCGGCGGGACATCGGCCATGGCGGCCTGTCCACCCGGGCCCTGGAAAAGGTGCTTCCGAACAAGGAGGATTTCGATTACACGATTCGTATCGTCTCGGAGGTGCTGGAGTCCAACGGCTCTTCATCCATGGGAACCGTATGCTCCGGGGCGCTGGCGATGATGGATGGCGGTGTGCCCATCAAGGCACCCGTGTCGGGCATTGCCATGGGGCTGGTGAAAGAGGGTGACCAGGTGGTGATTCTTTCGGACATCCTGGGTGACGAAGATCACACCGGTGACATGGACTTCAAGGTGACCGGTACCGCCGAGGGCATCACCGCCCTTCAGATGGACATCAAGATCCACGAACTCTCCCGGGACATCATGGAAAAGGCGCTGGATCAGGCGAGGACGGGCAGGCTGTTTATCCTGGACAAGATGCTCCAGGCGTTGGCCACCTCGCGCGCGCAGATCTCTCCCTTTGCGCCGAAGATCATTTCCATCAAGATCAATCCGGACAAGATTCGTGATATCATCGGTCCCGGTGGAAAGATGATCCGGGCCATTCAGAGCGAAACCAATACCAAGATCGAGATTGACGACAGCGGTCTGGTGAAGATCGCCGCCACCTCTGCCGAAGACGGTGATGCGGCCCGGCTGCAGGTGGAGACGCTGACTATGGAGCCTGAAGTGGGTGCCATCTACGAGGGGAAGGTGGTCAAGACTACCGATTTCGGCGCCTTCGTCCAGATCGTTCCGGGTACCGACGGTCTGGTCCACATCAGCCAACTGGCCAACCGTCGGGTGGCCAAGGTCACCGACGTGGTCAAAGAGGGGGACATCCTCAAGGTCAAGGTGCTGGAAATCTCCAGGGACGGCAAGATCCGGCTCAGCCACAAGGCCGTTTTGAACGATGAACGTGAAAACGACGGTAAATAAAACCACCCTGAGCAACGGCGTCCGTATCGTTTCCACGGCCATGCCCCACGTGCGCTCGGTCTCCATGGGTGTCTGGGTTCACGTGGGGGCCCGTGACGAGACCGACGCAGAGGGCGGCCTGTCCCATTTCATCGAGCACATGATCTTCAAGGGCACGGTCCGGCGGACCGCCTTTCAGATCGCCAAGGAGTTCGATGCCATCGGCGGGCAGACGAACGCCTTCACATCCATGGAGCATACCTGCTACTACGCACGGGTACTGGACACCCAACTGGAAACCATGGTGGCCATCCTCTCTGATATCTTTCTCAATTCGGCCTTCGACGAAAAAGAGGTGGAGCGGGAGCGGCCGGTGATTCTTCAGGAGATCGGCATGGTGGAGGACAGTCCCGAGGAACTTGTTCACACCATGATGGGACCGGCATTCTGGGGCGGCCACCCGCTGGGACGCTCCATCCTCGGCACCCGGGAAAACATCCTGAGTTTCGACAGTCAGGCCATCAAGGATTTCTTCACTCGGCGCTATCAGCCCGACCGCATCGTCATTGCCGTTGCCGGCAATGTGGATCATGACCGATTCGTCCGGATGGTGGGACCCGTTTTTTCTACCATCGCTCCGGGAAACGGATTCGCGCCACGCAGTACGCCCGCCGCCGGCTGTGAAATCAAGTGCAGGCACCGAGACCTGGAGCAGACCCATATTTGCCTGGGAATGCATGGGGTATCGGTGGCCGATCCCCGCCGATTTGCCACTTCCCTGCTCAATACCATTCTCGGTGGCAACATGAGTTCCCGGCTTTTTCAGACGGTCCGGGAAGAACGGGGATTGGCCTATTCCATCTACTCATTTCTGACCTCCTATGTGGATACGGGTATGCTCGGGGTATACACGGCAGTGGCGCCCAAGGATATGTATGCCTGCATCGATCTGATCCTGGACCAGGTCCGGCGGCTGGAAAAAGAGCCGGTGTCTGCCGAGGTTATGCAAGATGCCAAGGAGTTCACCAAGGGAAATCTGCTCATGGCCGGGGAGAGTCCGGATAACCAGATGGTACGATTGGCCCAGAACGAGTTTTACTTCGGCCGGACCATTCCCATGCAGTCGGTGATCGACAACATCGATGCCGTTACGGCGGACGACCTGCTTTCCCTGGCGACTGACCTTTTCGGCAGCGGCAGTAAGGCCATCACGGTCCTGGGCCCCGATGCCGGCCTGATCGACCTTTCCGGACAGTTGAATCTATTTCGTTTCCAATCCTAACAATGCGCCAGTGGAAATCCGTTATGAATCCTTCACCATCCATCGATTTCCTCAGGCTGGACCCCGAAAAAAACCAGGATATTCCGCTGCCCCGCTATATGACGGCCAAAAGCGCCGGCATGGACATCTGTGCCGCCATTGAAAATAACCTGGTGCTGGCCCCCGGCCGTATATGCCTCGTGCCCACCGGGATTGCCATGGCCCTGCCCGACGGTTTCGAGGCCCAGATTCGTCCCCGCAGCGGGCTGGCGGTAAAACACGGCATCGGCATCATCAACGCGCCGGGAACCATCGATGCCGATTACCGGGGAGAAGTAAAGATCGCCCTGATCAACCTGGGCCAGGAACCGGTTACCATCAAACGGGGGGACCGCATTGCCCAGATGGTGATTCAGCAGGTCCATCAGGCCCGGATCAACGTCGTTCAGCGGCTTGATGACACCGGTCGCAGCAGCGGCGGATTTGGTCACACGGGGCGATGATGGAGGCAAAGACGCCGGAAGCGGGTTTGCTTTCCCTATCCAACCAACGCCATCTTTCGGTCTGCGTCCTGGCCAGTGGCAGCCGGGGCAACGCCACTTACCTTTCCGATGGCCACACCGCCATGTTGTTCGATGCGGGGCTGTCCGGCATCGAGATCCAACGGCGCATGGCCGCCAAAGGGCTTGATCCAGAATCCCTTGATGCCATCATCGTTTCCCATGAACATGCTGACCACATTCAGGGGGTGGGGGTTTTATCACGGCGATTCGACCTGACGGTTCACATCAATGCGGGGACTCGTCAGGCATCGGGACCCGCTTTGGGCAACCTGCCTCGCGTACGTGAATTCAACTGCGGGGAGCCATTTTCCATTGGCGACCTTGCCATTCACCCGTTTTCCATCTCCCACGATGCCGAGGATCCGGCAGGCTTTACCATCGCCTGCAACGGGGCCAAAGTGGGACTGGCAACGGACCTGGGGATCGCTACCGGTGTGGTGAAGACGCACCTGAAGGCCTGCGACATCCTGATTCTCGAAGCCAACCATGACCCGCAGATGCTGATTGACGGCCCCTATCCATGGCCTTTGAAACAGCGCATCCGCGGTCGCAGTGGTCATCTCTCAAATGACGATACCGCCAAGCTGCTGGCAGAGCTTCAGCACGACGGTCTGACGCACGTGGTGCTGGCCCACCTGAGTGAAGAGAACAATACGCCGGAAAAAGCCA
This sequence comes from Desulfosarcina sp., assembly GCA_014237405.1. Classification (GTDB taxonomy): domain Bacteria; phylum Desulfobacterota; class Desulfobacteria; order Desulfobacterales; family Desulfosarcinaceae; genus Desulfosarcina. The sequence continues at coordinate 40,390 of JABZFO010000120.1, forward strand.
AAAACACGGTCGAAGCCGTTCTAAACAGCTCTCGGGTAAAGCTCCAGGTCGCATCCCAGAACGCCGGCAGCAGCATGCTCACACTTGCATAGACGTTTCAGCGGGCCGCCGGTGAAGGGATCTGGCTGTTGATAAAGTCGATGAAGGTCTGGCAGAGGGGGGAGACGCTCCGGTGGCGGTGCCGGGTGAGATAAAAGGCCCGCTTGAGATTCAGACCGTCGATGGTCAGCGTTTTTAAATTCCCCGCCGACACATCGTCGGACACCGCGATGGCGGAGAGAATGGATACCCCCATGCGGTTCTTGATCCCCTGGCGGATTGCCTCGGTGCTGCCGATGCGGGCCACCACTTTCAACTCGTTGATGCTCAGCCCCGCCTCGGAAAAGCTGGTCTGGATGGATTTAAGGGTGCCCGATCCGTGTTCGCGGATAATAAAGGGCTCTGTGAACAGCTGTTTCGTGGTGACCTGCTTTCTGCCTGACCATCGGTGACCGGTCGGGACCACCAGGCACATCTCATCTTCCACCAAATGGGTCTGCAAAATGCCGGCATTGGTGGATACAGCACCCACCACACCCAGTTCCAGATTCCCGGATAGAATAGCCTCGATGATCTGCCGGGTGTCGGCGATGGAGAGGCTGACGTTGACTTCCGGAAAACGTGTGGTAAAGGCGCCGATGATCGCCGGCAGTACGAAGGCTCCCGGGATAGTGCTGCCACCCAGATCCAAGCTGCCTTTGACCTTGCCCTTGAACTCGGCCATGGCGCTTTCAGCTTCGTCACGCAGGGAGAGCATCCGTTTGGCGTAGCGGTAGAGCAGGCGTCCGGCCTTGGTAGGCAGTGCCTCCTTGGCCAGGCGGTCGATGAGCCGGCAGTCGAAGTGATCTTCCAAGTCCTTGATGTGGCTGGAGACGGTGGGCTGGGAGAGGTGCACCGCCCGGCCCGCCTGCGAAAAGCTCTTGAGGTCCACCACCTTGCAGAAAATATGAAGCTGCCACAGATCCATGGTTTAAGGGCCGAATTTGGCTTTGATTCGGCGGTTGACCCCTGGGGGCACCATGTCCGAGATGTCGCCGCCAAAGCGGGCCGCTTCCTTGATAATGGATGAACTGGCAAAGATCCACCGCAGGCCGGTCATGAGAAAGACCGTTTCAATCTCCCGGTTGAGTTTCCGGTTCATCAGCGCCAGCTGGAATTCATACTCGAAATCGGAAACCGCCCGCATGCCCCGCAGCACGGCGTTTGCATTTCGTTTCTGGGCGTAGTCCACCAGCAGGCCGTCGAAGGTGTCAAATTCGATATTGTCGATGCCCGATATGGATTCATCGAGCATCTCCAGCCGCTCTTTGATGGTGAACAGCGATTGCTTGCCGGGATTGTGCAGAATGGCAATGATGATCCGGTCAAACAGCTTCAAGCCCCGTCTGGCAATGTCGATGTGGCCGTTGGTGACGGGATCGAAGGACCCTGGGTAGATGGCGACACGTTGCATGAAGGCTCCCGGTGGTTGAACCGCGAAAGTGCGGCAACCCCGCTGCTTGCAATGGGGGGAGCGCGCAGACTGAAAATCGATACGATCCTAACGATGCCGCAAAGCACTGCCGTCAGGCAGAACATTCCCCGTAGTGTACAGCGGAAAATCTTCAATACAGCAAAGGGGATCGAATGGAATTAAATGCTTGTCGGAAATGCTCTATAGCATGGGTTCCATAAACGAAACAAGGGTTTTCCCGAATCGTCGCTGGTCTACAAGGGCCAGCGCGTCCATGGAATGGACAATGGGCTCCCGGGCGCTGTGTTCGATGACAACACAGGCGCCGTGGGCCAGTGCCCCGCATGATACAAGGGCGGCCAACGCGGGTGCCACGGCATTTGTTTCATACGGGGGATCTATGAAGACCAGATCGAAGGCCTGCTGCTCCGATATCAGACAGTTGAGGTTCTCCAGAATATTCCAGTGGATGACACGGGTCTGACTTTCCAGCCCCAGATTCCGGATGTTGCGCCGGATGGCCGAAAGGGCCGCCTTTGCCTGCTCCACGAAGGCGGCGGATACTGCGCCCCGGCTCATCGCCTCGATACCCAGGGCACCGGTTCCGGCAAACAGATCCAACACCCGCTTGTTCTGGATGCTGCCGGCCAGAATATTGAACATTGACTCTTTGATCCGGTCGGCCGTGGGCCGGGTGGCCATGCCGACGGGAGCCATCAGCCGCCGGCCTTTCAATGTTCCGCTGATGACCCTCACCCCTTGCGCTCTGCCAGCAACGACTTGATATATTTTGGTTTCACACCGATGGCTTTTGCGGTTTTCCCCACGTCATTATCGTGGCCGGCCAATTTTTTACGGATATACTCGGCTTCAAAAGCGATGCGGGCCTGGTCCAGGCCATCAATGGAAAAGAGTTCTCCCACAGCGGTTTTCGGATCCGACAGGTTGGCGGGCAGATCCTTCATGGTGATGGTATCCTTTTGAATCATGATGGCCAATCGTTCGATGAGGTTTTTCAGCTCCCGTACATTGCCTGGCCAGGCGTATTTCGTGAGAATGTCCATGGCGTCGGAGGCCATGGTCTTGCGTTTTTCACGGTTGCTGGCGGCTGCCTCCGCCAGAAAAATTTCCGCCAGGGCGGGGATGTCTTCGGCCCGGACCCTCAGGGGCGGCACCTCGATGGGGACCACGTTGAGGCGGTAATACAGATCTTCTCTGAAACATCCGTTTTCAATCTCCGCCTCCAGATCCTTGTTGGTGGCCGCGATTACCCGGACATCTGTGGTCAGGACCCTGCCCCCGCCCACGCGCTGAAATTTTTTCTCATCAAGGACGCGCAGGATTTTGGCTTGGATAGTCAGACTCATGTCGCCGATCTCGTCCAGAAAAATGGTACCGGTGTTGGTCAACTCGAATTTGCCCCGCTTTTTGGTGCTGGAGCCGGCAATGGCCCCCTTTTCATGGCCGAACAGTTCACTTTCGATGAGGGTTTCAGGAATGGCGGCGCAGTTGACATCGATCATCGGGGATTCGGCGCGGGGGCTCAACTGGTGGATGGTTCTTGCCACCAGTTCCTTGCCGGTGCCGTTTTCGCCTTTGATGAGCACCCAGGATTCGGTGGGGGCAACGGCGGCAATCTGCATTTTCAGCGCTTGCACGGGTGCACTGCTGCCGCTGATGGAGTGCTTCTCGATGGTTTTTTTCCGCAGGTAGCGGTTCTCTTCCTCCAGGCGGCGGAAGTTGAGGGCGTTGTTGATGGCAACGATGACCTTGTCGAAATTCAGGGGTTTTTCAATGAGGTCGAAGGCCCCCAGTTTGGTGGCTTTGACGGCGGTTTCCACGTTGCCATGGCCGGTGATAATGATTACCGGCAGGGCGGCGCTGCTTTTTTTGATCTCTTTCAACGTTTCAATGCCGTCGATTCCTGGCATCCAGATGTCCAGCAGCACCAGGTCAGGTGCCTCGGCATCGATGATCTTCAGGGCCTCATAGCCATTGTTGGCGGTGATTGCCTCAAACCCTTCGTCGGTTAGCAGACCGCTGAGGGACTGCAGAATCGAGGGTTCGTCGTCGACAATCAATATGGAGGGGAACATAAAGGGTCTCCTTTCCCAAAGCTGCCGTTCAGTATTGACCGGCGGGTTCGTCGTGCAATTTCAAGCGGGCAGTTCGATGACAAATTTCGCCCCCTTGGGCAGATTGTCCTGCACCCGTATCATACCGTTATGGTCGGTGACAATGGAGTTGACAATGGTCAGACCCAGCCCCATACCGGCTTTTTTGGTGGAAAAGTTGGGTTCGAACAGCCGGATCTTGTCCGCGTCGGCGATGCCGGTACCGTCGTCGGCCACTTCCAGACGGACCAGCTTCAAAATGGGGTCGTAGGCGGCAGAGATGGTAATGTGTCCTTGGTTGCGAACGGCGGCCACGGCGTTGTCCACCAGGTTGATCATGGCTTGTTTGAACTGCTGACGGTCCAGATTCATCTGAGGGATATCTTCACCGATCCGGACATTAAAGACGATATCCGGATGCCCTTCCTTATAGAGGGAAACGGTCTCTTCAATGATGGGGGACAGCCGGCAGGGTTTGGGGTCTGCCGTGGGAAACCGGGCGAAGGTGGAGAACTCATTGACCAGGTTGCGGATCAGTTCGACGTGATCGATGATCATACGGGTGCACTCGTCGAATACCGGTTCGTCGATGCGCTCAGAATAGCGCCTTTTGAGCCGCTGGGCCGACAGGCTGATAGGGGTGAGCGGATTTTTCACCTCGTGGGCGATGCGTCGGGCCACCTCCCGCCAGGCGGCCATGCGCTGGGCCTTTTCCAGTTCCGTGAGGTCATCGAACACCATGACGATGCCCATGGGGCGTCCCTGTTCGTCCTTCAAGGCGTTGACATATACGAGAAAGGTTCGCGGCTGCCTGTTTACCGTTACCCGCAGGGGAATTTCCAGGGTCTGGTCCCGCACCGACGTGACCCGGTCCATGATATCCTCGGCAAACTGAAGGTGTTCTGTGACCAGCAAGTCTTCATAGTGCTTGTCCAAAATCTTCCCGGCATTGAGGCTGAGCATCCGTTCCGCCGACTTGTTGAAGGTGGTGATGATGCCGTCAGCATCCAGGGTGATGACACCGGCGGAGACATTTTTCAGTACGATTTCCATGTATTGTCGCCGCGCCTCGATTTCCTGATTCTGTTCTGTGAGTTTTCGAGCGGACAATTCCAGCTGCTGGCGGCCGGAGCGCAGATCCCGCGTCATCTTGTTGAAGGCATCCACGAGACTGCCGATTTCATCGTCCGCCGCATTGCTGTCGATGGAGACGGTGAGGTCCCCCTCGGCCACCCGCCGGGTGCCGTCGGCCAGATCCATGATGGGAATGGTGATGGTTTTGGCCAGGTAGAAGCCAAACCACACCGCGCAGAAGATGACCAGCAGGGCCACGATGGACAGGGTGATGTAGTAGGTGATCTGGATGGGCTTTTTCAGCAGCTTGATCTGCTGGTATTCGTCGAACCCTCTGGAGATGGATTTCATGTTTTCCGCCAGGTCCGGGGGAATGAAGAGCCCCAGCACCACATGGGCGGTGGCCGTTTCGGGGGGAACGCCAAAGGGCACCGTTCCGATAGTTCGAAGCAGTTCGCCGTCACTCAACGTTTCAGTGAGGGTGCGCACGTCCTTTTCGCCGGCGTCCTTGACAAATGCACCGGGGGGTGCCGCCTCCATGGCGACGTTTTCCAGGTCTTTCCCCAAGGCATAGGTGAGACGGTTGTAATTGGCCGAATAGACCTCCACTGCGTCCAGGTCGAATTCGCGCTGAACCACCTGAATGTAATGGTTAAGTTCTTTGAGCTTGTCCGGCTCGGTAATGTTTTTGCGCTGGATCTGATAGGAGATCCGTTCAAGGAAAAACCGGTGGCGGATTTCGTTTTCACGATAAAACTTCTGCCCTACCAGAAGGGACTTCTCCAAGGCTTGCTCAACGGGAACGGTGAACCAGAATTCGATGCTGTTGGTGATAAAGTTGATGGAAAAGAAGAAAAGAATGATGGTGGGCAGCAGGGACAGGGCCACAAAGGCTATGACCAATCGGGTTCGCAGCCGGGCGCCCATGACTTTTCGGCGCCGGGCATAGAGCAGCTTCACCAGGTTCCGAAACACCAGAAAGATCAACAGGATCAGCAGCAGCAGGTTGATGTTGATCAGGATGAACATCAAGATGGTGTTGGAGACCGGGATGTCGGCGCCGAATGTAATCACCCGGTTTTCCACCAGGGTGAGCACCGCCACCACCACGATAATGACGACGATCAGCACCACCTCCCGCTTCCGGCGTCTGCGTTCTTCTTCTGAGAGGATCGGTTTTGGCGTAGGGCTGCGTTTGCCGAAAATCATGAGGGCATGTGCGAAAAGCGGTTAATAGATAAAATCTATGGTATACCAGTCGGTTTCAAAATCCCAGAGAGAGAGAAAAAAAAGGACATAGTGCAGATAATAGGGCAGCGTTACCCGGCTGAGCTTTGCCTTTGCCTGGATCTGGTACTGTTTGCCCTTTTCTAGCAGTCCCAGCGGGATTACCTTGAGGCTGTCGATCTCGGTCATGAGCTTTTTCGCCGCATCGAAGGATTGAACGACTACGGGGCTGTTGCTGTCCCATGAGCGGGATACGGCATACTCTTTTCTAAGGCTGTTGTACTTGATGGTGTGGGTGTTGATCAGATCTGCCATTTTTTTGTCGAACCACATGCCTCGGGTCCGGTACAGGTTGACGAAAAACGAGAAGGAGGCCGGTACTCCACTTTTGACGGCGTCCTCCATTTTTTTTGTGAAGGCGCCATCCACCGACAGGTACACCAGCAGATCGTCTCTGGTGTTGGTGACGATAATGTTGGTGAGCTTGGCATCCTTGGCCATGGCCAATCCATGGATAGACAAAAGAAGGATACCCAATACGAGAAAGCCTGTAACCCGTTGGCCGGATCGGTTCATGGACGTGCCGCTGGATTTTCGATGTTAACTAAATAGAAGAAAACAATACGAAAAGCAAACATACTGGAACTGTTGAAAAATGGCAAGGTGTTTTGCGTCAGGTGAGGGGAGGCGGATCTGATTTATGCCGGATCGTTTGCCATGGTGCAGGTTTCCCAGGATCCTTTTTCCTTGAAGAACTTCTCCAGGAAGGCATGGTTGAAGGCGTGACCGGATTTGCTGGCCACCACATGTCCCATGATGGGCATGCCGATCAGGGAAAAATCACCGATGCAGTCCAGCACCTTGTGGCGAACGAACTCGTCCGGATAGCGCAGTCCGCCGTCGTTGAGAACCCGGTCTCCGTCGATGACCACGGCATTGTCCAATGAGCCGCCCCGGGCCAGGCCATAGCGTTTCATCATCTCAACCTCGTGGAGAAAACCGAAGGTTCGGGCCGAGCAGATCTCTTTCTCGAAGGTCTCCCGGTCGATGATAAAATCACAGGTCTGGGTGCCGATAAGGGGGTGATCGTAGGCGATGGTGCAGGTAATTCTGAATTCGGCCTGCCGATTTGATCAGTTTGGCGAACGGGCCGGCACTGCCGTCCATAATGGGCAGTTCATAGGCGTCCACTTCGACGATGGCGTTGTCAATGAACATGCCGGTGAATCCGGCCATCAAATGCTCCACCGTGGAGACGATGCAGCCCTCGGCACCGATGACGGTGGCCAGGCTGGTGTCCACCACGTTGTTGAAATGGGCGGTGACCCCGGGGTGGCCGGGAAGATCGGTCCGGATAAATCGAATGCCGTGGTTGACCGGTGCGGGTTTGATGGTGAGGTGAACGGTTTTCCCCGAATGGACTCCGACGCCGGAACAGCTCACCGGCGTGTTAATGGTCTGCTGGTGGTGTCTCATTTTGTGGTATATCCTGACGCGCAGCGATCAATCCTGACCGGACGCAGGAGACGCTGCGTTATTCTTTTCAATAATGCGGGGCCGATTCCTGCCATTTTCCATCCCCAGCGGCAACACACTCGTCCAATCAACGGGCGCCAACTGTTCATGCAATCTTAATCATCCGTTTTTCTTTTGACAACAACTAAATGTCATTCCCTTAGACAAAAACGTTGTTCTTGGCTGGCGGGCTTGATATACATCTTACCACGCAAGTTTCGCACGAAGTAGTCAATTATTTTTAAGGGAGATGGGATTTGCTCGCCAGGGTATTGAGCAGTGCCGTCATCGGTATTGATGCCTATCTGGTGGAGGTGGAAGTGGATATTGCCCACGGGCTGCCGACCTTCACCACGGTGGGGCTGCCGGAAACGGCGGTCAAGGAGAGCCGGGAGCGGGTCAAATCCGCCATCACCAACTCCGGCTACACCTTTCCGGCGGATCGGATCACCGTCAACCTGGCCCCGGCCAACATCAAGAAAGAGGGGACGGGCTTCGACCTGCCCATGGCTTTAGGGATCCTTTCCGCCACCGGCATCCTTCCCGAAAAAGCAATTTCCGGTTACCTGTTTTTGGGTGAACTATCCTTGGACGGCCGCGTCAAGCCGGTCAACGGTTCCCTGCCCATGGCCATCGCGGCTCAGAAGGCGGGATACCGCGGCATTGTGGTCCCCGCAGATAACGGTAAAGAAGCATCCGTGGTGTCGAACCTCTCCGTTTATCCGGTCCGCACCCTGGGTCAGGTAGTGGATTTCCTCCGAGGGTTCAGGTCTATTCTTCCGGTAAAGACCGACCTACGGGCCGTGTTTGATGCCCCTGATCGTTCCGGGACTGATTTTGCCGAGGTGATGGGCCAGGAGCATGCCAAGCGTGCTTTAGAAATCGCTGCGGCCGGCGGTCATAACATGCTTATGATAGGCCCCCCCGGCTCGGGCAAGACCATGCTGGCCCGGCGAATTTCTACGATTCTACCGCCCATGTCTTTTGAAGAGGCCATCGAAACCACCAAAATTTTCAGTGTAGTGGGGATGTTGAACCGGGAGCAGCCGTTAGTCACCCGACGGCCCTTCCGTTCTCCCCATCATACCATCTCAGATGCAGGCCTCATCGGCGGTGGCCACATTCCCAGACCCGGGGAGGTGAGCCTGGCCCACAACGGCGTTCTGTTCCTGGACGAATATCCGTCCAGCTTTATGCTCATCGCCGCCATGAATCCATGTCCGTGCGGTTATTTTGCCGATCCGCGCCACGCGTGCCGGTGCACGGCCCACCAGATCCACCGCTATCGATCTAAAATTTCCGGACCGCTACTGGATCGCATCGACATCCATGTGGAAGTGCCTGCAGTTCCTTACAAGGACTTAATGGTGGACGCGCCTGCCGAACCCTCAGAGGCCATCCGGCAGCGAGTGGTGGCGGCACGCCGGATACAGATCAAGCGGTTCAAAAGAACAAAGATCTACAGCAATGCTCAGATGGCCAGCCGCCATATCCGTGCCCACTGCCGCATCGGTGATGATGCCAACAGCGTCTTGGAGTCGGCCATCGACCGCCTGGGCCTGTCGGCCAGAGCCTACAA
>JABZFO010000026.1 GCA_014237405.1 Desulfosarcina sp.
TACGGCGCCTCATGGCTGACGTCGCGATTTCGCAGCCGCACGTCGGCCGGCGGCGTGCTGAAGAAACTCACCGGCGGCCTGTTCATCGGCCTCGGCATCCGGCTGGCCTTCTCCCAGGCCCGCTAGCTGGTCAGTTAAACAACGCGCGCACATCAACCTATCAAACAAGAGAACGTCATCATGCCAGACACCTCATTTTCGACCATTTACCCGGCAGCCTCGGTAAACCCGTGGCGGATGGCCAGTTTTTGAAACATCTGGGTAAGCCCCGCACCTAATGAGAAGACAGAGCCGATGTCCAGATTACGGTCGGCGGTTTCGTCGAAGAAAATGTTGAGGCTTGAGCTAAGCCCCTCGTCAGGCATCCAATAGCAGATCATGATGGGCACCTTTGGTAGGGGATGCAGCACCACGGAGATGTCCGATTGAAATTGCCGATCCACCTGCCTTCCGGAAAACAGGTGGACCATGTCGTCGAACAGATCGGTGTAGATGTCAGCCACCCGTTTCATGGCCTCTTCGCACCGCTTCTGAAACAGCGGATAGCGGTCCTTTCCGTTCTTCAGTTCCCGGAAGGACACCCATTGACCGGTGGGATACACGCCCTTCCCGTTGAGCACGTAATCGAAAAAGGGTGCTGCCAACCAGGGATTGACGTGGATGTCCGAATAGAGGTTGCCGATCCCGTCGACGCTGAAATCCTTGCCGAGGATCTTCAGGGTCAGCCGGCCGTTTTCAAATCGGCCCCCGGTTCTTTCGGTCGCCGACACGAGATCGATGCCTGCAATCTTTTGCTTCATCATCGCCAGGAATTTTTCCTGGTTCTCTTCGATAGTGTTCCGATCAGTGGGATCTCCGGAAAAGCGTTCGACAACGTTGCGGTCCAGCTTAGGGCATTCCTCAATTTTTTTTTGGCCCCGAAACACCGCGCCGGCAAAAGCCAGACAGGTTTTTTCTCCGCAGTCCCGGCAGTTGGATTTGTCCAGCAGTTGAAAAATTTCCATGGCATTTTTCGGTACTGGCATAAGCAACCTCCCAGGTGGTGGCCACCGTGTCCCAGGAAGGGCTGGTGCGCTATCGGTCCAGAAAAAATAACAATTGACATCAATGGTGCCGGTTTGAAATAAGCAATCATGCAAGGTGCCCGGTTGTGGGCATAATAGGGAATCCCGTGAAAATCGGGAACGGTCCCGCCGCTGTAACCCCGCACAGGATGAGATCCGGTAACTGTTTCGACAACGCATGGTCACTGTCCTAAGGGTTCGCGCAAAAATAAGTTCGCAATTTTTTAGTGTTGAGGCGCCCGCCTGGCAAGGCGCGGAAGCGCTGGAATATCAGGCATATTCCGAGCTTTCGCAACGCAGCCAGGCGGGATGCATCGGCGCTTAAAATGTGAAGTTATTTTTGCGCGAGCCCTTAGGATGGGAAGGCCGTTGGAGCGGGCGGGGATAGTCAGAAGACCTGCCTTGTACGATCACCCCAGCATTGCGGCGACTCAAAGCGTGCGGTGAAAAAAAATGTGTCGGCCGGCAATAACCTTGCCATCGGCTGATACAGTAGAGGGTGCCGAAAACGGGTGCAGCCTTTTGAACCTACGGGTTCGAAAGGCTGTTTTGTTTTGGCTGGGTGCTGGCGCCGGGCGGGGCTGGTTCTGAAATGCGGGACGACCTGTATCCATCATTCAAGAAAGGAGATGTCAATGTCAAAAGTTTACCGTGCACAGGACTCAGGAGGGGCAGATGCTCCGGATTATGTGATTCGCGACGGCAGGTTTTACCGGACGGTTCACCACCCGGACGGCTGGTCGGATGTAGCCGACTACGAAATCCGCAGCGATGGCAAGATCTATGCGTTGGGAGGAAGCGGGGAAGCAAAGGCGCAGGTCCCCGTTTATGAGTTCAGGGAGATCATGCTCTACCGGACAAAGGCCCACCCGGACGGGCTTGGAGAGCGACCGGACTATTACATTTTTGACTAGCTTAAAAATGCCTTTTGGTCCAATCTCTGCGTTGGCGCCTCGTTTCAAGTCCTCGACATACTCAAGTATGCCTGCGGGTTGAAACGAGGCCCCGCCTTGACCTTGAATCAAAATCCTATTTTTGGAGTGCTTTTAAAAACACTACCCAGGTGACCGCCTGACCACTCCTCTGCGTGGACAACCGGCTTATTGCGCTTTTGCTTTCGGCATGGGCGGAACCACCAGCGACGGATCCAGGCGGATGTCAAACCAGTTCATGCCCCAGTGCAGGTGGGGGCCGGTGACCCGTCCGGTGGCGCCCACCTGGGCGATGACGTCGCCCTGCTTGACCCGCTGCCCTTCCTTCACCAGAATTTTATGCAGGTGCAGATAACTGGTGGACAGGCCGTGGCCATGGTCAACGATCAGGGTTCCGCCGGAGAAAAACATGTCGTTGTGGGCCAGGCTCACCACGCCGTCGGCCGGCGCCTTAATCGGTGTGCCGGTGGGTGCGGCGATGTCCACGCCGTAGTGGGGCCTTCGGGGCTTTCCGTTTAAAATTCGCTGGCTGCCATATACTCCGCTGATTCTTCCGATGACCGGCCAGATGAACGTCTGGGTAAAATCGGTTCTGGGCTCGTCTTTTTTACGGACTTTTTTTACCCGGGTATTCTCTTTTCGGATCCGCTCCAGGTCTTCGGGTGAAGGACTGACCTTGCGCGGCGGTAATCCGTCGATGCGTTGGATCTGATAGGTTCGTTTTTTGATGCGGACCGGATGCTTTTCACCGGTGCCGGAGGGTTGGTGCAGCTCGATCACCGATTCCAGTTCAGCGTCCCGGGAAAAACCAATGACAAAGAGACCTTCCGGCGAGGTCCGGACCGGTTTTCCCTGGAAATGGACGGTTGCAGCGGGATCGGCTTTGCCGATGACCATGCCGCCTTGAATGAGATTCCCCTCCAGTGTCAGCGCCTGTACCGAAAACGGCAGGCAAAGGATGGTGATGACGGCTCCGATGATGATGTGTTGCATAAGCCTTCTGTTTTTCTTGGATGAGCTATTTTTAGTTGTGATCATATGATTGCTATCATACACTGATTGTCGATAAGATGAAAGGGCTGACGGAAAGCGTTACAGGTTATTTTTTTCCGCGGCCCTTAGCTGTTTCTCCCGCTTCAAGTGATTGGTCTTGAACCGGTTCATGGCCACGGCGCTGCCGAAGATCAACAGCCCTCCGGTCCAGAACCGCCACGATACCGGATCACCCAGAAAGGCGATGCCCACAATGGCGGTAAAGATCACCTCGCTGGACATGAATACGCCGCCCTCCCAGCCTTTGCAGTAGAAAAAGCCCTGGTTCATCAACAGCTGCGCGGCTATCGAGGCAAAGACGATGCCTAATACCATGGCCCACTCCATTACCGTTGGTGGCAGCAGCGGGGCCATGGCAAACTGGGGAAGAGTTACCGCCATGCCCATGGTGCAAAAGTAGAGGTAGATGATTACCGGGCCGTTTTTTTCACGAAGGGTCTTGATCAGCGTCACGGTGAGACCGGCAAAGGCGGCGCCGGTTAGAGCCATGAGCTGGCCGAAAAAATTTCCTTCCAGCGTGAAATCGAATAATACGCCGATGCCGATGATGACCATGCCGATGCAACCGATTTCCGCTTTCGAGATCCGTTCGCCGTAAATCAGGTAGGAACACACGGCGGAAAAGGCCGGAAAGGCATAAAAGATCACCAGGGCGGTGGACACCGGCAGCAGGCGTATGGCCGTGATTAAGGAAAGAAACGCCGCCGAACCGGTGAATCCCCGGATGATGAGCAGCCGGGTGTTATGGCCTCGATAGGGGTTGCCATGCCTGCCGAAAACCAGGAGCAGCACCGCCGCACCGCCGAAGAACCGGTAGAATCCGATGTGCCAGATGGTGTAATCGGGATCCAATTTGACCTGTTGTGGGGTGTTGGGCTGGGGCATCTGAACGCCTTTTTAATGCTTTTTTGCAGGTGAGGTGCTGTTTGATCGTCCACGCGTCTACTATGGCAGATCGGTGAAAGTCTCAATACCAAAGATGAACAAAGGATTGAGGGATTTGAACCGATGTAGTCGTTCAGGGTTCAAAGGTTCAGGTTTGACGTATCAACGGTTGAGATTTGCATTGAATTTCGAACCTCTGAACCTGTGAACGGTTACTAACCGATAGATCCGAATGTATTCGCCGTTATTGGTTATCCTTCGGCTTTTCGCTGAAATCTGTCATCAATGGCTTCAGGCTTTTGGGTAGCAGCATGGGTACCGTTTCCCGGTATGATCGGTAGGCATCGCCGAAACAGCCAACCAGATCCCGCTCTTCCATGGTGGCGCCGATGATGATCCAGATTGTCCAGAGCACGTTGTGTAACAGCCGATCCGCCGTGAAAATCGGGCAGGACCAGATGATGACCAGGCTGAAGAGGTAAAGGGGGTGCCGCACCCAGCGGTAAGGACCGCGAACGGTGAACGGGATGGGGGCGGTTTTTTTGCTGTCGAATGCCTCCATGGCCGGTTTGACGCCCAGCGCATCGAAGTCTCCCAGAGACCGGGAGCCCCACCAGGTGCCGGCGCCGGCTGCCAGAAATACGGCAGTCATGGCCCATCGGATCCACCCTTCCGGTAACCATATTGCCGACCCCACCGGTTGCCACAGACCAGCCAGGATTAAAAGGCAAAATCCGGAAGTGGCGGCGTAAAGCGCACCGTGGAAATCTGAACGAACGGTCCGTGTGAGCCACAGGCGAAATCTGCGCCGGACCATGATGCTGTGCTGGATGAAGAAAAGCAGGCACAAGAGCGTGTCCAGCAGCAGGCGCCCGGTGATGCCGAGTTCAAAGTCCAACGGATGCAACGGACCCATAAGCAGAAAGGCCAGCCAGGCCATCATGCCCCCGCCGCCGAGCACATAGGCCGCAGTAACGAGAATTAATGCGCCAGGTTTTTTGGATATCAACTGCCCGCTGGAACCGTGCATTGCCTGTGCGTCGTCCACTTCCGACAGTTTGCAGGTGGTTTTGTCATCCTGCGGCATTTTGCGTTTTCCTTTGTTAATGTGGGAGCAGCTTTCAGCCGCGATCAATGGTTGCGTTACCGGATCTATCGCGGCAAGATGCCGCTCCCACGGGTTCGTATAACGCGACTTATCTTAACGCAAACTATAAGTCCGAATTGGCCTGCCTTCAAATGAAAATGATCCACAGGGATCTTTTCATTACCTTTATCTTGTGGCATGATGACCAAGTTTTCTGCATCATTTCATTTCCAACCATTCCAATTTTGATGAATTCGTAAAAAGTCAGTTTTCAGACGGTTTCGTAAAACGTTCGAGATCAAGGCTTGCGAATCTCTAGGAATACCGCTAACGCGGGTGCCGTAGGCAGCGTACTTGCCGTACGCCGCAGTGACGAGGGATGAAGCGTAACGCAGATATCGGACTTTTTACGGAACCGTCAGTTTTGACCGAACAATCCGGCACCAGGTGTATGACCCGCAAAGGAGCGCTGAAATGGCCAACACATCCTTACATCCCCTGTTCAGGTTTCGGTGGATGATTTTTTCCATTCTGGCCCTGGCCTATTTTTTCGTTTACTTTCACCGGCTCTCCCTGTCTGTTGTGGCCGACAATCTGATGAAGGATTTCAACACGTCCGCCGGCACCATGGGTTTATTGGGTTCTATCTATTTTTACTGTTATGCGGCCATGCAATTACCGGCAGGCCTGCTTTCGGATTCCGTGGGGCCACGACGAACGGT
>JABZFO010000092.1 GCA_014237405.1 Desulfosarcina sp.
CGATACCCGCTTCGGGGACGCCATACTCCTCCAGATAGCGGTAATAGGGCCCGCGTCCGCCGTCGAGCAGCTGGGACAGCAGGCGGTCCTTTCCCGGCCGGGTGGTGATGACGTGGATGGCGTGAACCGGCCGATTCATCTGGTTTAGGGCGTAGAGGGTTTCGGTAATCACCTGGGGCGAAAGTCCGGTAACGGCCAGCAGGATGTTTTTCAACTTGTCGCCTCCACGCTGAACCGACCCAGGCCGAACGTGGTCTGCTTGCCCAGGTGAACCTTTGTGCAAAAATCGATCAGGGGCAGGTATTCACCCAGATCGCCCGCATAGGTGACCGACCCCTTGAGACCGCCCATCATCATGGTCTGATCCTGGCGAAGGGAGTATCGGCGCCAATCTTCCCAAACAAGGGTGGTGTTCACCATCTTAACATCCCGGGCCCTTCGGACCATGCCGGCGTAATCCAGGTCCGGCTCGCCGCCGTCGTAGTGATTCAGCAGCGTTGCAGCTCTCCGGAGCATGGCCCGCACAAGGAGATGAAACGGCAATTCGCGGGAAAGGTGATTGTGATGTTTGATGCGCAGGGGTGTTTCGAATTTCAGGGCAATGGTACTGTCGCCCCTCTGCTGATCCTTGGCGGGTGGTAGCTTGAGATCCGTGCAGGGGGTAGTATCGGACAACTTCTGATCACCGCTGGTATAGATTTCTTGCCCTGAGGATTCAACCGCTTCCAGACGAAAGGTGGCTCTGCGGCCGGCTATCTTTTTTCCGATGCCGATTCGTCCCATTTGGTCGAGGGCGTACACAAAATAGGGCAATCGCTTGTTGACCGAACCGAACAGAAGCAGGTTGAAATTAAAAGGGGCGCCTTCCGGATAGATGCTTTGAACGTCCGGGGGAGGTTGGATAACGTATGGATGGGGCAGCGATGTCCGGCCACCGTTGTCTGTTTGTGCGATTGCCAGGCGGGGCTCGAAAACCGCCGGATAGAGGCATTCGAACTTTAGTAGACAGGTTGGACACGCCTGACGTTTCAGGGCACAGACGACCTGTTTAAGTGCCCGGCCGAAAACGCCTCTGAAGGTGGAGCCTTTGTATACAGGCAGCCGGGCTTCGGATTCAAATCGGCATTTAAAAAGATAAGCCCCATAAAGCATAGCGGTCTCCTCATTGATCTCAACGAAATAAGTGTTTCGGTAAAATCTTTCATATCAAAGCACTCACATAATAAGGAGAATTGCAATGTTGCGGGATTGTACCACTAAAAACAGGATTTGGCAAAGCGGTAATATAACACTCGATATTTTTCTTTTTATCATGCCTATAGGGCGGGAATCCAGAATGACAAAATCAATTGCCGGGTAAATCGAATTGCAATCAAGGTTGCCGCGGCCTTACTCCATTGCACAGGTCAACGCCGTTTGCTTCGCCGGCGGAATCTTGATCCGGCCGTTATACGCAGTGGAAATACCCCGCACCGTCACCGCTGCCAGCACCAGGGTGCCGCCAATAAATGCCCACATGCCGGGTGCTTCGCCGGTGGCCAGAAAGACCCACATGGGATTGATCAGCGGTTCAATGGACGGTATCAGGACCGCCTCGAGCGCCCGGACCCGCTTGATGGCATAGGAAAAGACCGCATAGCCCGCCCCCAGAGAGATGATCCCCAAACCCGCCAGGCCGAGCCAGTCCATTGACGATGGCGCTTGCCGGAACATGAACGGCAGACACAGACCCGCCGCCATGAAATTGCCCAATGCAATGGGCCACGCGGTGGAGCCGCCACGGGATTTTCGGAGAAAAATCATGGCTCCGGCCCAGAAAATCGATCCAACCATGCCAACCAGGATACCCAGCGTGCCACGCGTTGAAATGTCGTCCATGAAAAACAGGCAGATTCCCGCAACCACCAGCGATAGAAAATACCAGTCCTGTCGCCGGGTGGGCTCACCGAGCATTCGGGGCGCCAATATGGCCACATAGGTCGACGCGGAGTACTGGAGAACGATGGCATTGGCGGCGGTGGTGAGTTTGGTGGCGACCACAAAACAGATGCAGAACAACCCCATGCAGCCGGCCGCAAGCAGTGGGTGTAACCCCCAGGAGATCTTCACCTCTTTTCTGCACAGCAGCAGGATGACGCCGCCGGCAATCAGGCTGCGCCAGCCGGCAATGGCCATGGGGTGAAGTGCGACGAGTTTGATGAGCACCCCACTGGTACTCCAGAAGATGGCCGCTGAAAAGAGCATCAGTATGGACAGGCGATTTGGGTTCATGGCAACGAGTCCTTTTTAATTGAAGACCGTCTGGCCGAACCGCCCCTTAAACGGCACGGTATTGAAGTGCTCGGAATAGCCGATGCGTGCCGGCTTGAAAGCCCGGACCAGCACCAGCCCCGGCAAGGTGACGAGAAAGGCATCGCCCTCATGAAGCACGTAATCACGTATGTCGCACTCCTGGGTTACCCACACGGTTCCCTGGAGACAAAACAGGGTGTCAATCCGACGCTTGCCCTTCAGACTCCAGCCCTGGCCGGCGGCCAGATCGACCACAGTGTCCGGCGTGCTGAGGTTTGAAAGAAAAAATCGCTTTTCGGCGCCCATTATGCTCCCGGCATCCAGAAGTTGATGGTTCATCACAGCCTCCTATCCCTGCCGGTCCCTTCGGCAGAATCCGTAAATAAACCGGTATAGTGAAACCCGGCGTTGCCGAAGACCAGCAACGCACTGATCCAGGGCAGCCAATTTGAGGGCAACCCATATTACCCTGATATGATCTATACAATTGCCGGGAAAAGAATAACAGCCACAAAAAACATGTTTTGTTATGAGTACAGTTATGATATTTTTGCATCTGTACTGGTTGTGAAGCGATAAGATTGTACTGATTTCAGGAATTGCCATGGGGAGAACACCGAAATATCAACAGATGGCCGACCGTTTGACCCGTCTTATCGAAGAGGGTGCCTTCGGCCCGGGGGCGGCTGCACCGTCGGTGCGCAAGCTGAGCCAGCAGTGGACGGGGTTTTATGTCAGCAACCAGCTGCCCAGCGCCCCTCCCGAACCGGCGCTTTCCAATCCGGAACCGGATCCCAGCCGTGTGGGAATGCGGGAACTGATCACCATGATCGTCCTTCGGGACACCCTCAATCCCAAACTGACCCAGCTGGGCGCGGCCCATCCGGCCCAGGAGTTGACTGCCACCCGCCAGCTGAACCGGATCATGGCGTCTGCGGCCCGCCGAATGGGGGATCGCGCCGGTCTGTATATGACTCCGCCCGGCAACAACCTCCTTCGCCAACAGATCGTCCGGCATGCGGTGAGTGCCGGCTGCACCCTGGGCGCCGATGAAATCGTCATCACATCGGGTTGCGGGGAAGCGGTTTCCAGCTGCCTGCAGGCCGTCTGCCGCCCCGGAGACACCGTTGCTGTGGAGTCTCCTATCTGCTTCGACGTGTTTCAGTACATGGAGAATCTCGGCCTCAAGGCCCTGGAAATTCCCACCCATCCCAGGGACGGCGTCAGCCTGGAGGCCCTGGGTTTTGCCCTGGAAAATAATTCCGTACAGGCGTGCATCGTGATTTCCAATTTCAACAATCCCTTGGGAAGCTGTATACCGGATGAGCAAAAGGAAGCGCTGGTCGGGCTGCTGGCGCGTCACGATATCCCGCTAATTGAAAACGATATCTTCGGCGATATTCACTTTTCCGCTAAGCGGCCCCTGTCTGCCAAAGCCTTTGACACCAAAGGACTTGTCCTGTGGTGCGGCTCTTTTTCCAAGACGCTGTCACCGGGGCTCAGGGTGGGCTGGGCGGCACCCGGGCGATACCGGTCCACGGTGGCGTGGCTGAAATACAGCACCAGTCTCGCCACGTCCACTCTGCCCCAGGTGGCTGTGGCCGAGTTCATGGCCGAAGGTGGGTACCGCCAGCACCTGCGCCGGATTCGCCGTGTATATCAAGACCGCGTGGCGGAGCTGAGGCGGGCGGTGATCCGGTTTTTCCCACCCGACATCCGCGTGACCGATCCTGCCGGCGGCTATCTGCTTTGGATTGAATTGCCTGAAAAGATCGATACGCTGGGGCTGTATAAAACCGCCCTCAAGGAAGGCATTGCCATCACCCCCGGCCATCTTTTCTCCACCGGCGACCGCTACCGCAATTTTATCCGCCTGAACGCGGCCAACTGGTCCGATGAAGCAGCCCCGGCTATCCAGCGCCTGGGACGCGTCATCAAAACCATGCTTCAGGAGTGATGAACCGTTTCATCGACAACGACTATTGTCTCGTTCCCATGCTCGATCGTGGAAATCAGTGAAACGGAACCCATGTCCCATTGAAGAACCACTTATTCCTTGCAATGAAACCGGATCTGTGGGACATTTTTACTACCAGCCATCAAATTGTTCGACATCAGCGCCAGATCGATAGCGACCCGTGCAATCGTACACAGCGCATCTTCTCATTGTCGTTTTGCTTCTTCTGAAACGTTGAACCGCTTACGCAACGTTGCTATCCGTCAGCTACAGAACACCTCCTGGTGCCTGTTTTGCCGCTATGCCTGAAATCGATGGCCGGCAACGATCAACCACTTTACACAAAGGAGGTCAACATGGAAAAACCCATCATCAACTATGAGAGCCTGATCCGCATCACCCGGTCCATCTCGATGATCCGGGACCCAGAGGAAATTGTCCTGATATCGGTGGAAGGGGTCACCAATGCGTTGAACGTAAAAGGGTGCGCCCTGTTTTTGTTCGACAAAAAAAGTCGCGAGCTTTCGCTTACCGGCAGCTATGGCTTGAGCCAGGAATATCTGGATAAGGGACCGGTGAGTTCCATGCGTTCCATCGCCTCATCCCTGGAAGATGGCCAGCCGGTAGCCATTTACGACGTAAACGACGACCCGAGGATTCAATACCCCGAAGCCGCTGAAAAAGAAGGCATTGCATCGATTCTCTCGGTGCCGATGATCATCGGGGAGCGAGTCATCGGGTGTTTACGGGTCTATACGGCTGAGCCCTGGGAATTTGGCCTCAATGATGTGAATTTTGTCCAGGCTGTCGCCCAGGTGGTGGGAATGGCCATTGAGATGTGCCGGGTCAACAAGGGATATAAGGAGAGCATCGACATTCTGAAAACCATGCGTGATCCGAGGACGCTAAAATCCACAAAGCGAACCCCGTATGAAGGCGTGCCCAAAAGCTTTTCCAAGGAGGAGGTGGCCCAGTCCAGCGCCTGATGGTTGGACCCTTCTCATATAGTGTTAATCATCTTCCGGTGTCACGAACCACTGTTTCTTGCGATACACCAGATCCTGGCTTCGAGCGATGAGGGCGCCGCTGTTTTCCTCGACCACCGTGATTTCGTAAAGGCCCGTTCTTCCCCCCAGATGGCACTCCTTAGCCTCTGCCACCAGTCGATCACCCACCTTGGACGGGTTGAGAAAACAGATGCTAACGTTCAGGGCAACGGCCATCTGTCCCCGGGAATTGCTGGCGGCGGCGAAGGCGAGGTCACCCAGGGCGAACACCAGGCCGCCGTGGGTAATCCCGTGAAAGTTGGTCATCTGTTCCGTGACCGTCAGCAAGACTCGGCTGTGCCCCGGCGCCACAATTTTTACGTTAGCCCCCAGAAAGTGCGCAAAGGCATCGTTCTGGATGTGGGCATCGATTGCCGTTTTCCTTGTTTGATCCGGCATGGTGTTTTCTCCTGAGAGGGTGTTAACGTGATGGGCCAGGATTTTTACTTTTTCCGAGGCCTTTAAACCCCGCTATAG
>JABZFO010000015.1 GCA_014237405.1 Desulfosarcina sp.
ACAACATCACCAATTTGGTCGTTATGAATTATACGGCCAATGCGCTACTGGCCATGGGAGCCTCGCCGGTGATGGCCCATGCCGAAAATGAAGTGGAAGAGATGGTTTCCCATGCCGGGTCGCTGGTTCTCAACATCGGCACCCTGACGGATGACACTGTGGTTTCAATGATAAAGGCTGGAAAAAAAGCGTCTATACAAAAAACGCCTATTATTTTGGACCCTGTGGGAGCCGGGGCGACATCCTTGAGGACAGTGAGTGCTCAAAAAATCATTGCTGAAACAAATATCAGCGTTATCAGAGGCAATGCTTCGGAGATACTGTCTTTACGCCACAGCGATTCGAAAACAAAAGGCGTTGATTCGGTGCACGCTGTTGATGATGCCGCTCAGACCGCAAAAACGCTGGCGTCGGAACTGAAGACGACCCTGGCCATCACCGGTCCGGTAGATTTTATCACAGAGAGCAATCGTGTCTATCGCGTGTCCAACGGTCATCCGCTAATGGCACGTGTTACCGGTACAGGATGCACCGCAACGGCGGCCATCGGTGCATTTATGGCAGTGGACCCTGACCCGGTCAGTGCAACGGTAACAGCGCTTGCCTATTTCGGACTGGCTGGAGAAATTGCCGGTGAAAGCGCATCCGCCCCCGGCAGCTTTATGATCGGGATGCTGGATGCCCTTTACACGATTACTCCCGATCAACTGAAAGAAGACTGCAAAATTGAAAACGGATGATTTGTCACCATTCACCGATGCACCGGGTGTCATTCTGGAAAACGTCTCTTTTGCATTTCCCGGCGTGGAGCTGTTTTCTTCTCTGGACTTTGAGATTCAGGGGGGACAGTGGACCTGTCTGCTGGGTCCAAGCGGATGCGGCAAGTCCACGCTGCTGCGGCTGATCTCCGGCAGCCTGCGGGACAGATTTTCCGGGACCATCCGTTTTGACGGTGTCACAGAAACAAAAGGGCGAACATCGTGGATGGCTCAAAAGGACCTGCTTCTGCCCTGGCTGAGCGTTCTGAACAATGTTCTTCTGGGCGCACGGTTGCGGGGGGAAGTCTCCGAACAGCGGATTAAAACCGCAATTTCCCTGCTCGATGCGGTGGGTCTGGGTCATTGCGCGGACGATCTACCCGCAACACTGTCCGGCGGGATGCGCCAGCGGGTGGCCCTGCTTCGTACCCTGATGGAAGCAAGGCCTGTCATCCTCATGGACGAGCCGTTTTCGGCCCTGGATGCGTTGACGCGGATAAAACTCCAGGATCCGTATCCATGTGATGACCGGCAGTCCCGCACGCCTGAGCCGTGTGATGCTGCCGCCGGATCGCCCGCCGCGCAATCTTGACAATCCAGCTATGGCGGCCATGCATGCCAGGTTGCTGGAACAACTGTTGGAACCCACGTAAAATGATGTTTCTTCGCCTTTTGGTAATCAGTGCCGGCTTGATTCTGGTATGGCAAATCGTGGTATTGCTGACCGGGGCGCCGCCTTATATTCTGCCTGGACCGCTGCGTGTTGCAACGGCGCTTGTCGTTAATTGGGAGACCTTGTTGCAGCATGCATGGATTACCATCGTCGAGATTGTTGCCGCTCTGCTCATCGGGTCGGTATTCGGAACCGCAAGCGCGCTGATCATGATGGCTTCCCGGTCTTTGAAGCGTTGGCTGCTGCCGGTTCTCGTCATGAGCCAGGCCGTCCCCGTTTTTGCTTTGGCGCCATTGCTGGTCCTTTGGTTGGGTTACGGCATGGGATCTAAAATTACCATGGCCGTGCTGATTATATTTTTCCCGGTGACGGCCGCCTTCTATGACGGTTTGCGGAGAACCGAGCCCGAGTGGCTGGAACTGTCCCGGGTGATGAATGCGTCACCGACCGCGATTCTCTATCATATCCGAATACCGGCGGCATTGCCCGCGTTTGCTTCGGGGTTGCGCGTGGCAACGGCTGTGGCTCCTATCGGGGCGATTGTCGGAGAGTGGGTGGGCTCCAACGCCGGACTTGGTTTTTATATGCTTCATGCCAATGCCCGCATGCAAACCGACGTGATGTTCGCTGCGTTGGGCGTCCTTGTCACCGTGGCCCTGGTCCTCTATTTTTCAGTGGACTGGATCATGAATAAAATTGTTTACTGGCACCTGAATTGAGTTTTTTTTGCGAAGCAATGTGCCAAGCTAAACATTGCTCAATTCAGGTGGCCGATTGAAGAAAAAAGGGGTCTGTAAAATGAAACGACGGGTTGTATGCATGGTATTGATTGTGGGAATCATCCTATCCGGGTCCGCGCTGACCGCGGTCGCATCGAATCAGGTGACGGTCCTTTTGGATTGGTTCGTGAACCCGGATCACGCACCGCTTTTTGTAGCGCTGGAAAAAGGCTTTTTTAACCGACAGGGATTGACGGTTGAATTTATCGCGCCGTCCAACCCCAATGATCCGCCCAAGCTTGTCGCCGCCAAAAAGGTTGACATGGCGGTGTCTTACCAACCCCAGCACCACCTTCATGTAGACCAGGGGTTGCCGCTGGTGCGAATTGCGACCCTGGTGGGAACTCCGCTGAATGCGCTGGTGGTCATGGCCGACGGCGGTATCCGACAGATAGCCGATCTGAAAGGTAAAACCGTGGGGTACTCTATCGGCGGGTTTGAGACCGTGCTGCTGAAAGTCATGTTGGACCGAGCTGGCCTGTCTCTGGATGATATCCGGCTGGTGAATGTGAACTTTTCCCTGTCACCATCCCTGTTGTCCGGAAAGACCGATGCCGTGATCGGTGCATTTCGAAATTTCGAATTAAACCAGATGGACATCGTGAATCGGCCCGGCCGGGCATTCTATGTGGAGGAACACGGCATTCCGAGCTATGATGAGTTGATCCTGATTTGCCATCGGGATCACATCGGAAATAAAAAGTACAGAGCGTTTGTGGACGCTCTGGAACAAGGCGTGCAGTATCTGATCAACCACCCTGAGGAGAGCTGGCGGCTTTTCATCAAGGGGCGAAAAGATCTGGATGATGAGCTGAACCGTCGCGCCTGGCGGGATACATTGCCCCGATTTGCCTTACGCCCCGGGGCGCTTGACCAGGCACGATATCTGAGATTTGCCGATTTTTTAAAACAACAGGGGATGATCAAAACAGTACCGCCGCTGGATACCTTGGCGGTGGAGCTGCCGGTAAAGTAAGGGCCGCGGAAAAAGTAAATAATCCTGGCCCAGAGGACCAGGTTTTCTAAGGATAATAAAAGGTGGTAAAAGCTTGAACTTGACGAGAGGTAGCTTAATTTAGGTACAAAAAAACCCGGTGATGACCGGGTTTTTTTTTGTGTCGAAATCAATAAGTGAACGTAATCTTAAAAATTGAGAAGACAAAGAGGCATCAGGCAGCCTCGGCAAACGGGCGAGGTAGACCATAGTAAACCTCATCCGGGGTTTTGTCGTCAAGAGAAGAATGGCCTCTTGCGAAATTATAGTACTGAATCCACTTGCCAAGCCCTCGCCGGAGCGACTTGCCGGTATCAAACGAATGCAGGTAAATGTACTGGTGCTTGAGGGTCCACCATAGCCGCTCGATGAAGATGTTGTCCTGGCAGCGGCCCCGGCCATCCATGCTGATGGCTACGTGATTGTCTTTGAGCACTTGGGTGAACGCGTTGCTGGTAAACTGAGCCCCCTGATCCGTATTGAAGATTTCAGGTGCGCCATAGTGGCTCAGAGCCTCTTCAAGGGCATTACTGAGACGGCCGGAGTTAGAAGCTGTGACGCAAAAGGCCGGTTCAAGAGTATTGGAGACCCGCCAGGATAAGACTTTGCGGCTGTGCCAGTCCATGATTGCTACAAGATACATGAACCCGCGGTCCATGGGAATGTAAGTAATATCGGTAGCCCAAACCTGATTGGGCCGGTTGATGGTTAGATCCCGTAGTAAATAGGGATAAACTTTGTGCTGCGGGTGAGACCGACTAGTCCTGGGTTTGGGATACACCGCCTCGATCCCCATCAAGCGCATCAGCCGTTGTATATGCTTTCGGCTGACGATCATGCCTTGACGCTTAAGTTGGCGACGGATCGTCCGGCTTCCCGAAGATGGGTTTTCAAGGTACAATTCGTCGATCTTTCGCATCAGGTCCAGGTCTTCCTGTTTTATGGGCTTTGGGCGGTAATAGTATGACGAGCGGTTAACACCCAATATCTTGCATTGCCGGGAAATGCTCAGCTGCTGGTTTTTTGGTTCAATCATTGATTTACGCTGCTTTTGGGTCAGCTGCCGAGCTTTCGTGATAAAAAATCGTTTTCCACTTTCAGTTGACCGATCTGGCGGTAAAGCTCGTCGGTTTGGGCTTCTGCCTGTTTTCTGGATTTATGGTTTTTGTCGAAAATATCGGCGGCACCATCGAGCATCTGTCGTTTCCAAGTGGAAACCATAGTGGAATGAATACCGAACCGACTGGCAAGTTGTGCGGTGGTTTCATCGTTTTGAATGGCTGCCAGGGCCACTTTGGCTTTGAACTGTGGACTGTGTGTTTTGCGTCTTTTACCCATCGTCAGATCCTCCTGGTTTTTGGTCTGACTTATAGCTTAACACATTGTCCAGTTTTCGGGGTCCACCGCCCGTTCCATTGTGCCATTTTTGGGTTTACAGGCTGCTGCCCTGGTACTGCTACTTGTTTTCCCAAAGATAGCCTTGTGGTTGCCAAGCTTGCTCTTTGATTATCTTCAGATGATCATGCACCCCGACCTCTTGTTCAGCAAGCTGGATGCCCTTCTTAGCTACCCCAGTTTATACCAAGTTCTGATTGACAGCCCAGCCCTGCTTTTTGATGGCGGAAACATGGCCAATATCCTTAGCAACACCAAGGTTGTAGACCTCTTGTTCGCAAACCAGGCTTTTTCCGATTTTCTGCTCAACAGCCCGGAATTCCCAAAACTGCTGCTTGCCGATGACTGGCTGATACAGTTTCCGGAGATGACAGAATTTTTAACAAAGCACCCGCAATTTTTAGATGCCCATCAACAGATCAAGGCACTATTACCATAAAGGAGAAACCATGCCTAAAAGAAACATTGCCTATAAACCAGTAGATTCCCTGAAATCTCCACGTTTCAGCGGGGTTAGAACCTATATGCGATTGCCCCATGGCACAGGGCTTGAAAAGGCGGATGTGGCTGTGTTCGGCGTACCATTTGACACCGGCACATCCTTTTGTCCAGGTGCGCGGTTTGGCCCCGCCGCCATTCGCGACGCATCTTCAATTCTTAAACCCTATTGTCCGCTTACGGATGTCAATATCGTTGAGAATATCTCGGTTCTCGATTATGGCGACATCGATACCGTCCCTGGCTACATGGATGACAGCTTTGTGAAAATTGAAGCAGGTATGGTTAAGATTTGTGAAGCCGGGGTTATCCCTTTGGGCATGGGTGGAGATCACTCCATTACCTTGCCGCTTTTACGCGGACTGACCAAAGTGCACGGCGAACCGGTAGCCCTGTTGCATTTTGACGCTCACAGCGATACGATTTCCGATTATTTCGGCCGCGACTACAACCATGGCACGCCTTTTTACTGGGCCATAGAAGAGGGACTTATCAAGCCGGAACATTCTATTCAAGTGGGTATTCGCGGTCCCTTGTACACCAAGGATGCCTTGGATTATGCAAAGAACAAGGGCCTTGAAATCATTACCGGTCCGCAACTGCACGACTTGGGACTTCGTGAGACCATTAAGTGTGCCCGTGACCGCATCAACGGACAGCCGGTTTATGTGAGCTTTGACATAGATTTCTTAGACGCCGCCTATGCGCCGGGAACTGGAACGCCGGAAATTGGCGGATTTACGACCCATCAGGCCTTGCAGCTCATGGCCGGTTGCTGCGTGGGCATGAATTTGAAAGGGATGGATTTAGTGGAGGTGATGCCTGCCCAGGATAACGCCGGCATCACGGCCCTTGCCGGCGCATCACTGATGCATATTTTTTTAGCCCAAGTAGCCAAGGGCTTGGAGTAGATGCCATCCGGAGCTTGAAAACATGAGGTCAATCTCAGGGTCGCGGTAAAAAATAAATCCACAAAGATTGCGCCGGATTTGGGTTCGCCAGTTTTATTTAAAATCAGGCAAGGCGCGCCAAAGGGAGCATATTGTCTATATGTGACTTTTGGCGCAACGCCGAAGACGGGCCAAAAGACAAGCAAGACTGTGGATCTATTTATTTCCGAGGCCCTCATGCACCGGATCAATGATCAAGCCGATTAGGCAGCCACACAGCTTCTAACTCCGGCCGTCTCAGTTCTGCGGGTGACCTTTTCTACATAACCAGCCGGCGGAGCATAGCGAACCGTCGCGATCTTGTTCTGGGTAAAAAAGTCGATGCCGTCTTTACCCTGAACCTTGTTGGTACCCAGGTGAGAATCCTTGATTCCACCGAAGGGCAGGTATGGATGGGGTGCACAGATTCCGACGTTGACACCGATCATGCCGGCATTGACTTCCTGAATGAATTTTTCCGTGTAGTACAGATTCTGGGTGAAGATACAGGCGCCGTTGCCAAATGGAGAGGCGTTGATGATACCGATGGCTTCATCCAGATCGCTGACCTTCATTACCGAGACCACCGGCCCGAAAATTTCTTCCTGGGCGATTCTTCTGCAGGGCGTAACATCTGCGAAAATCGTGGGGCCGACGAAATAACCATTTTCGTTCTTCTCAGGCATTGGGGGGTTCCGTCCATCTAACGCCAACCTGGATCCCTGATCGATACCAATCTGGATGTAATCTTCAATCCTTGCCTTGGCTTGTGCAGAAATAACCGGTCCCATGTAGACGTCCGGATCCATGGCATCGCCGAAAATCAGGTTCTTTGCCGCTTCCACCATCTTTTCGAGCAGTTCGTCATAGATTTCGTCGACCACCGCCACTATAGAACCGGCAAGGCAACGCTGGCCTGCAGAGCCGTAGCACGAATTGATGAAGTTGCTGATAAACAATTCATGGTTACAGTCCTCCATGGCCAGAAGAACATTCTTGGCGCCGCCGAGCAGCATGCTCCTTTTACCACCGCGGCCGCAGGCTTCAGCCATTTTCTTGGCCGTGGCCGTGGAACCCACCAGGCAGACGCCGGCCATTTTGGGGCTGTCATACCAGGTGTCGGCAACAACGCGGTCGCCATTGACGATGTTTACAACGCCCTTAGGCAGTCCGATTGCATGAAAAATCTCGCCCATTTTCTGCATGAACAGGGGAGACTGCTCGGATGGTTTGAAGATAAAGGTATTGCCGGTTCCGATAGCATAGGGAATAAACCACCCGAAGACCAGTGCGGGAAAGTTGAAGGGGGCCACACCGCCGAATACCCCCAGAGGCTGTTTAATGACGCGGCCATTGATATTGTCGCTGATGCCTTCAAGGGTTTCGCCCTGGATCAACGTGGGGATGCTGCAGGCGGTTTCCATAATTTCGATCACCCGCTGGACCTCTCCGCGGGCTTCACTGATGTGCTTGGCCTGATCGGTGGCGATGGCGACTGCCAGATCTTCTCTTTTGTCGATCATTTTTTGCCGCAGGTTAAAAAGGTAGGAAACACGTTTGGCAATAGGTAAATTCTTCCATGACAGGTAAGCTTCATAGCTCGAATCTATGGCTTTTTGGGCTGTTTCGGTTGAAGACAACGGAAGTTCCCCGATCTGTTCACCGGTAGATGGATTATAAATAGTTAGGTATTCAACACCGGCCTCTTCCACAAATTCTCCGTCAATAAAATTTTTAACGCGTGTAAACTCCATAATTTTTTCCTCTCCTATTGTTTTTACAATTAAGTCCTAGGCATCAAGAAAGATTTGCCTTCTTAATTTTGAAGACGACTAAACTCCCAGTGAACATCCCTCATATAATCCGCAGCCGCTTTGGCTTCCCCGGCCTCGATCAGTTCAACAAAAGCTTCGTGTTCTCTGATATTCTTGATATTCCAGTCTTTTCCATAGTTCCTTCCGGGAAAATCGTAAAGCAGCATTTTCTGAATCCGAACATTTTCCAATAGCCGTTCATTGTCAGATAGCTTGAGAAAAAGATCGTGGAAATCGATATTGATTCTGTAGTACTGATCGATTTCATTTTTTTCGATGGCCTCTGCCATCCGCTCATTCAGCCGCTTCATTTCCTCGATTACCGAAGGACCTATTTTGTCAAAAACTGTTAGAATAACTGTGGATTCAAGGGCGCCGAGGATCTGGTAAATATGACGGGCACCCTCGACGGTAAGCTTATTAATCTTAACCCCCCGCTGTGGCAGTATCGTGACGAATCCTTGCTCCTGAAGTAAGAGAAGCGCCTCACGAAGCGGTGTGCGGCTGACCCCGATCTCCTGAATCATTTTGTTGACGCTGATGGCTGAGCCCGGTTCCAAAATTCCGATCGACATCTGCTCACGCAGATACTCATAAACCTGAACTCTTAACAAATGACTGCCGGCGTGGGTATGAATGAGCATTAACTCTCTCCTGACACTGCACAAATTTAAATCTTGCATACTAATATATTAGCATCCTAGTATATGTCAAGAAAAAAATCAAAGGAATAGCGTGCTATTTCGCGGCCAATTTTATAAGATCGGGTGGGATGTGTGGACTACATTATTCAGACCTGGATTAAAATGGGCCAAGCGCGCACGCCTCACTGTAAAGCGTGGCCTGGGACATATGCTGCAGCAGCATTTCAGGTGGACCGGGTACGGCCAAAAAGGTTGCCGTTTTACCGGCAGTGAGCGTGCCCAAGTGATCCAGTCCAAGCAACCGGGCGCCATTGTAAGTGGCGCAGCGCACAGCCTCCTCGAGCGCAAATCCGGCCATAATTAAAATCTCAAGCTCTTGACGGACGGCATAACCGTGGCGGACCCCCAAACTGCCGGCATCGGTACCCAGCGCAATCCGAACGCCGCTACGTTTGGCGAATGCAATCTGCTCCAGCTGGTGTTCATAATTTTTCAATGCGGTGGCAGCTGCGGCTGACGCCGGCGCAAGCTGCTCAGCATAAGCCTTCATGGTTATCGCGGTCGGCACCCAGGTAACCTGATGGTCGGCCATGCGCTTTAGATTGTCGGGCCCCATAAAAAACCCGTGTTCAATAGAGTCACAGCCAGATTCAACCGCCTCGCGCACCGGGCGCACGCCGTTGGCGTGGACCATGACTTTGAGCTGCGAAGTCCGGGCAAGTTTGACAACTGCGCGGATTTCCTGCGGTGCAAATTGAGGCGCCGTCTGGTGGCCGAATGCTTTCAGGCTGTTGAGACCCGAATT
Source organism: Desulfosarcina sp. (assembly GCA_014237405.1). Lineage (GTDB taxonomy): Bacteria > Desulfobacterota > Desulfobacteria > Desulfobacterales > Desulfosarcinaceae > Desulfosarcina. The sequence goes on from JABZFO010000015.1 coordinate 9,290, forward strand.
GACCAATTTGATGTGATCGATGGCAACCGCTGGCGCTAACGCTGCCGCAACCGCGGTGCTTAGCGATTGCCCCTTGCCCGGGGATCGGCCGATCAAACGCCCGTAGCGTCCCGACGCATGCCAGGCGCGGCCAGCGGTCTTCAGTGCCACGGGCAAGGGCGCCGATTCGGTAATTGCCTGCTTAAACCTGAGGACATGGCCATACCGGTCACCCCCGTCACGCACCGCCACGACTCCATTTTCAAAATGCTGATCCAGGTGCCGAGCGATGGTCGCCTTCAGCTCCGCATAGGTCGCCACCAGCTGATGTTCACGGACCGTGGAGTCGGCGGTAGCGGACATAAACAGATGCACGTGGCTGTCGATAAGGGCTGGTAGAACGGTGTGGTCAGACAGGTCCAATACGTTGAAGCCCAACGGCTCGTTAGCGGCGCGGGAATTCACCGCGCAGATCCTGCCGGCCCTTACTTCAAGCTGCATGTCAGGTTGCATCGACGCACCGCTGCCGTCCAGCAACCATCCTATATTTACAACCGTTTGGCTGTGATTCACTGATCAATTGCCTTTCTTTGTCACGTGGCGGCTCGCGCCCGCTTCGCTTTGACTGAAAATCGATCAGTCCTATTTTCTATAATTAAAAGATAGCCCGGAACGTCGAGTCTATCTTGCTCAAATATGCTTGCCTTTGAGCGATGATTTATGTTGGAGTAAAAAGTTAATACCGTCTTTTTTAAGTCAAAGCAAGGCGACACACGCCACTTTGTTTTTCGGGATAAAGGGAAAAACGATATGTTTTTTTCAGTATTAAAGATCGACAACTCACTTTTTACAATGGCCAAAAGGGCATTGTCCCCTTTACGGTCTATAAAAATATTATTCACATCCAATAATATCCCGAGCATACATAAACAGGTAATAGGGGTAAAAAAAATTGAAGTGGTTAAGACTTATCAAAAAGGAAAACGCCGCCCCGGCATCATTGAATCCAAGAAAAGGTGGATTATACATACGGCGGCGCAAGTTCTTTTAAGCGCTTTTCCCTATCGCTCACGCAACAAATTTGTTTTCAACCAAATTCGCGCCGACGAACATGCAGCGTTTAAGATGTTTCACGCATTAGATACCTTCTTTAATTATCATCCCGCATATCGCGGCGTTGTTCGCGTTGGTGAAGATCAGCGATATGGTGTGCCGGGCATAGTGACCGCAGGTGAAGAGTTTGGGCTTGCCGGCAGCGGTGGGTGTATTGATACAATTGTGCGAGCAATGAGGGAGGTTTTGGGGCTGAAGCCTCGGCAGATTGAATTGAGTATAGATGTTCTGGAAGCCTCGGGCAATATCATTCATGATACCGATGATAATCGCAGCTGTTTTGGAACCGTGGTAGGTATGGGGTGTCAGGGAGATTTTCATGATTCTCCCGATATTTTATATTGTAACAAGCACATTACCAGTCCACTTGAAAAAGGGAAATATGTTGACCTGGATCTTGATAGACCAATCGGTGAATTGCTGCCTGGCCTGGCACAGGCAAAAGGCAAAAAAGTGAGTGATCTTACCGTTGCCCTTCTATTTCGTGAAAGGCACATAGATAGTGATGAAAAGGGTTTGATCAAGCAGTTGATGGATGCGCGCATTACGGTTGCAGACAAAAATTTTGACACGATGAGGAAGAACGTTCGAAAGTGTGGTATCTATAATAATGGGAATATGTTTCTTCTCAGTAATGATTTTTTTGCCGGTGATGGTCTGGATACAGGTATGCTTGATTTTTTGTGCGGAGTGGGGCGTCCGACTGAAGCTGAGAATTCCCGTATCAGAAGGTCAATACTCGGCGGAGATATGCGCATGAGACTTGCAAGTCATGCGGCGCTTAAAAACGGCAATGAAGATATTATCCTGAAACGCGATGAACAAAAATTCTCACCTGAAGAAATAGGAAAATTGCGTAAAAAAGGAATGTTGGATTGCAGGCATGTGCAGAGTTGCCCAGCGGCCCTAAATGATATGGGGATGGCGATTGCCTATGGGAAAAATCATTTTTGGGATGAAGATATTCGGGGTATGCGAATTGATCCTGTCACCGGCCAACTGCAGATTGATGTCAAATGGCTTGGCGCTTCCGGTGAAGCACAATTAATACGAATCACCTATGAATCCAGTCTGCCTGTGTTAAAAAGAAAGATTGCAGGCACACGGAGCAAAAAGAAAAAGGCTGCCTTGTATGCCGAGCTTGCTGCTTGCTACTTATCTTTCGGTATGTTTGATAAAGCAATCGGCGCTATCCAAGAAGCCGTTATGCTCAGCGATGACGTTCAGAGCGCTAAAGAATATCGATCAATTCACTTTATGATCGAGGGCTATAAAGATTTAGTCGCAGATAAAAAGAAAACCGATGTCGTTGAAAGCGCCATTGAACATCTTTCACAAGCGGTAGCAGTTTGGCCGAATAATCATGAAGCAAAAAGGTTGCTGCGCAGATTGTGTAATTATTTAGCTGATTCTGATAGAAACAAAGGCGAAGCTTTAGAAGAGGATACAACACAGAAAAAAGCCGGCAACCTCGAACGCATATCGGAATATTTTACTTTTGCAGAAATCCGATATACCCGCGCACTAGAAAATTTTCCACCCGAAAGCATGGGCGCTAAGCAGCAATTTGATCTATATTTAAAAACGCTAAGGTCACGATTTAAGCAAAGAGAACTTGCCCGTGATCGATTGGAATATGAATTGGTTGGCTGGCAACATAAGGCAATTAAGCTTAAATTGGAGAAGCTGGCTCACCATGATCAGTGGGGGCTGCATAAGTGGCAGATATATTATCATTCTATAGGTGAATATTATGGAAAGATAGCCACCCAGTATGAGAGGGATGGATTCCATCATCGGGCCGTGGTGTATCGCGAACGCGCATTACGCGCTTTCGAAATAGTGAGTGATGAATTTGGAGGCCTATTGCCTGAGCGTGAAGTCGTCAATATGGCAGAGATTTACATGAAAGCAGATATGTATGAGTCGGCACTCAAAACCTATGCACGGCTTATCGATCCGAAAAAAGCGTTCAAAGCGCATACAGAAAAAGCGCATCATCATGACGAAGCCCTGAAAAAAATATATTTTGAAGGTGATTATTCGTTTTTCTTTCAAGAGGGATTTTTACGGCACAATGCGCTTCTTAAGTATGTTTTATGTTATTCGATACTTATGGACGAACCTATCGAATTTATCCACGAGATGAAACAGCGAATAAAAAAATGGCTTCAGGATGATGGTGGTGCCTCCTTTGAAACATGGGCCAAGGAAGAACGCTTATTTACTGATGATGAAGGGATTCTCTGGCTTAAAGAAAAAAGTGAGGCTGTACCAATAACAAAATCAGTTCAGACCTCGTTACTGACAAATTACCTGGCCAGAAGTTGTTGACAACTGCCTGTAGTTCGCAAAAATTGAAATTTCGGCATTTACTTCAAACGGCCACGTCTTTCAGACATCAAATTTAATGCAACCGGCCTGAGGCCGAATCCGGTTTCCATTCATCTGAAGCTATCCGGTATATGGAAGACTTCCCCAGACATAAATCTCTGGCAGATCAATATCCCTTTGATTATACTAAGCATCCACCACTGGCAACATCAATACATGTAAAAGTGAAAAAATAATTGCTGCAACGCACAAATATTTTATTGACAATCGTCTTGATTGCCTCAATATTACTGTCAGGCAAAACATTCATCTCATGGTGCGTTGCCACATTTGACCATTTTTATTAAATTATTTTAAAGGGAGGAATACAAAAATGATGGAGTATAACAAAATTGCAAAACAGGCTATCGATTTTCAGAAAAGCTCTTTTACCAGCTGGTACAATGCCGTGACCATGGTACAAGACCAGGCCGCCTCGGCAGTGGACACGATGATGAACCAGACCAGCCTGGTACCCGAAGAGGGTCGTCAAGCGATTAAAAGCTGGGTAAATGCCTGCCAGGAAGAGCGCAATCGCTTTAAGTCCTATGTGGAAGACAGCTTTCGAGACCTTGAAAAGAACCTTGCCCGAGAGAGCAAGAGTGTCTCCACCAAGCCTAAAAACTGAAAAGCCTACTGGGCGAATTCAGACGGAACGGGACGGTGGAGCACTGAGCGTCGCTCCACCGTACTTTTCACACCCGATCAAGGGCCTAAATAATCACAAAAGGGGCCATTCATCCCTTGACAACAGAACCCCGGATGAGGTTTATTATAAAGATCCTCGCCTTTTTGCTGAGGCTGCCTGATGCCTCTTTGTCTTCTCAATATACTTCGATTTGTAGCTTATCCGCCCCATCAGGCTGTCCAGTCGATGGGATCCACCTCCGTCGGCGTGGGGGCTCTTGGTCGTTGCTGAATTTAAAGTTTGAAAGGCGTTGCTTAGGTTGACAACCGACGCTTTTCATCGGCGGTAACAAATCAAGACCATTTCCTTTATAACCAATGGCTTTTTCCCATATTCAATGAGAAGGGAGATACAATGATGCGAGATGTAGTGATTGTTTCAGGTGCCAGGACCCCGGTAGGCGCCTTCGGCGGCAGTTTAAAAAGCACCCCTGTGGTCCAATTGGGCACGTTGGTATTAAAAGAGACCCTGAAAAAGGCGGGCCTGCGGCCCGTGGCAACGGAGAAACTGACCCGGTTTGAACCGGACGCCCTGAAAGGCGGCGGCATGGTCGAACTGGAAAAAGAGGCCTATGACTATGATGAGGCGCTTCAGCCGGTGGAGATCGATGAGGTAATCATGGGCAACGTCGTGGGGGCCGGCCAGGGGCAGAATGTGGCCAGGCAGGCCATGATCCGCGCCGGTATCTCCAAGGAGACCGGCGCTTTTACGATCAACAAGGTCTGTGCATCGGGCATGAAATCCGTGGCGCTTGCAGCCCAGGCGATACGGCATGGAGAAGCCGAAGTCATTCTGGCCGGCGGCATGGAAAACATGAGCATGATTCCCTATGCGGTTCCTGCTGCCCGATGGGGTGCCCGCATGACGAATACCGAAATGGTGGACCTCATCGTATTTGATGGACTCTATGAGATTTTTTACGGCTACCACATGGGGCTAACTGCCGAGAACATCGCGGAAAAGTACGGGATCTCCAGGCAAGCGCAGGATGAACTGGGTGCGCTGAGCCACCAGCGGGCAAGAAAGGCCATTACCGAAGGGTTTTTCAATGAAGAGATCGTGCCGGTCGTCATCCCCCAAAAAAAGGGTGACTCTAAGGTTTTTGATACCGATGAGCGCCCCATGGATACCAGTGTGGAAAAGATGGCCAAGCTACGCCCGGCATTCAAAAAGGACGGAACGGTAACGGCTGGAAATGCCTCCGGAATTAACGATGGCGCGGCTGCCGTGCTGATCATGTCGGATTCCAAAGCAAAAGACCTTGGGCTCAACCCCCTGGTTAAAATAAGGGCTTGCTCATCCGGCGGCTTGGATCCCGCATTTATGGGTTTGGGTCCCATTCCCGCGGTGAGGAAAATTCTTGACGACCAAAAGCTGTCTATCGATGATTTCGGCACTGTTGAACTGAATGAAGCCTTTGCATCCCAGGCTATCGCCTGTGTAAGGGAGTTGAAATGCGATATGGAAAAGACCAATCCCCGGGGAAGCGGAATCTCCATCGGCCATCCCATCGGATGCACCGGCGCTCGCATCATACTCACTCTTATGGGAGAGATGTTGCGCAAGGAGCATGACCTGGGCCTGGCAAGCCTCTGCATCGGAGGCGGCCAGGGCATGGCAACAATTATAGAAAAGGTTTAAGCGGATTTATTTCTTCTTTGTTGAACCATCGTGATAGCCGTAATGTTGCAATGCAAAGAAAATTCATTCATTATGAGATCGACGTAACCAAATAATTGTTAATTTTAGCATAAAATACAACCGGAATAGTATAATTACTGCACCAGAAGATAATGAACAATAAATATTGTGCAATGCAACATATTCTCTTGACACCATCAATATTCGCCTTATAATGGTACCCACCGTGATCATGGATATAAAAAACAAAAAAATCAATTCAGGAGGAACAAAATGGACCAGAAACAAGTACTAAAACAGATGATCGATTTCAACAAAGCCGCTTATAACAACACCTTTAATGCTTTTGTAATGCTCCAGGACCAGGCGGAAAGCTTGTCAAACACGCTCTTGACCCAAGCTACATGGCTTCCCCAAGAAGGGAAAAAAGCCATCGAAGAGTTGGTGAAAAACTGTAAAACCGGGCGCGAGACTTTTAAAAAGTCCGTCGATGAGAGTTTTAAAAAAGTAGAAGAGTTCTTTTAGGCTTAATATCAGATTTAAAATGGGGGGTACGCAGTGATTCTTAAAGCGCTTTCCCTTAAGTCGCTTTTGCGAGACTTCGCGAATGCCCCCCTCTTTATTTATCTTCCTCCGGACTAGCCTGTCTGTGTGCACCGTACAGGTTGGCCGGAACCCAATAGAACGGAAAAAAAATGAGAGTGGATACGAAGATATTTGAAGAAGCTGCTGATAGTTTTAATTCACTGGCGGGTTATGCGGAAAGCTTTTCTGGAAAAAATCTAAAATTGATCGGGGCGACGGCTGATCAGATTCTGGCTACCCAATACTACTGGAATGGGGTCCTTAAGTATTTCAATGAGTTTAACATGCCCTTCTGGATCGCCCTGAACTCCTTCAACGCGGTTGAAAAAGATAAATTAACCGGCACGCAACCCTGGGAGACCGCCAGGGACTATATTGAGCTTATGCAGTTTAATTACCAGGTGGCGGAAAAGGGTTTTAACGGCAGCCTGGAGGCCATGAATAATTACCACCGTGGGCAATTAAATAAAGCCTTTGCAGCGTGGTTCAATACCATTTTTAATATCGACGGAGATGATTTCGCAGACGTTGCTGCCGGGCAGGCAAAATTGATTGAAAACGTTGTAGCAACCTATCCTCAGGCCATTCGGGATATCAAACCCGAATTTGGTTTCCATTTCGAAGAAGACGGCTATGTGAAGATGGCTGAAACGGAGCGTTTCTCCCTCTACCAGGTCCTGCCCACGGACAAAAAGGTCAGGGTCAGGGAAAATGGAAAACCGATCGTCATCATCCCCCCTTATGTTCTGGGACCCAACATTCTTTGTTTTCTGCCCCATGAAAATAAAAGTTATGTGCATGGCTTTGCAAACCAGGGAACTCCAACCTATATCCGGATCATGAAAAATATAGATGTCACTTCGGCCGTGCAGGCCATGACCGGGGAAGACGATGCACGGGATACCCGATATTTCTGTGAACAGGTGAAGACAGAACACGGCAGGGCGGTCACCTTGAACGGGTTCTGCCAGGGAGGATTCATCGCCGTTACCAATCTGCTTTCCGGTGAACTGGACGGCCTGGTGGATGCCCTGATCACCTGCGTGGCCCCCATCGATGGGACCCGGAGCAAATCGTTGGTGGAATACCTGAATCATCTGCCCCCACGGTTCAGGGATCTGGGGTATGCGGTTAAGACGCTGCCCAACGGGAATCGGGTGGTGGACGGCACGGTGATGAGCTGGGTCTATAAATTAAAAAGCATGGAAAAAGAGGCCCCGCTTTTCAGCTTTTTTCGGGACCTGATAATGTTTGACCGGTCAAATAATGACGATATGAAAATCAGCAAAACCGCGGCCGCCATTAACCATTGGTTGGTTTATGACCGCTCCGACCTGCCCGAAGCCATCACCAAGATGAGTTTTGATTCATACACCGTTCCCGTAGAGAAGGACGGGACCCTTCCCATTAAGCTATTCGACCGGAAACTTAATTTCAAGCGGATCAAAGAGAAAGCAATCAAATTCCTTATATGTTATGCCGAAAAAGATGACCTGGTGGATAAGGAAACCGCCCTTGCCCCCTTGGACTATATTGATGCGGAGGTGACCGCTTTTCCAAAGGGACATGGCGCGATCGCCACATCTTGGTCTAATCCTGAGTCCGCTTGTGCACTGCATACCCGCTTCGGTGATCAAAATTGCCGGGGGCCGGTGCGTTTTCAACTGGATCTGGATAGGGAAACGGATAAATCGGTTTCTCCACGGCCCAAAAAGAAGGCTGCACCCAAGTCCGTTAAGGGATAATCGGTGCTCACGTCAAAATCAATAAAAACAAAAATGGAGGTAAAAATGCTGGAAATTAAAGATTCTGTTGCGGTTATTACCGGCGGCGGTGGCGGCATCGGACTGACGATCGCCAAATATTGGGTAGAAAATGGCGGCAAGGTGGTCATCGCCGATGTGGCTGAAGAGATGTTGAAGCAGGCTGAGACCGAACTTAATGATTTAGGTGGAGAAGTCGCTGCGGTGGTGTGCAACGTGACCGATGAAAACGATTGCGCCAGGCTGGCCGATACGGCCATCGAAAAGTTCGGTAAGATCAATCTGGTTGCCCCGTTTGCCGGCATCATAAAGGATGGCTTGATGCTTTCTCCGGATAGGGAAACCGGCAAAGTGACCAAGAAAATGCTCCTTAAGGATTTTCAAATGGTGATGGATATCAACTTGACCGGCGTATTTTTAACCGTGCGCGAATGCGCCGAGCGAATGATCAATAATAACTGCAGGGGACTGATCTGCCTGGTCTCCTCCACCGGCAGTCTGGGAACGGCCGGCCAGATCAATTATTCGTCCACCAAGGCAGCCATGTCGGTGATGCCCAAGGTGATTACAGCCGAATTTTTCCGACGCGGCCTGGCTGATAAGATCCGTTGTGTGGCCGTTGCACCGGGTTATGTGGGTACTGCCATGGTAAAGGGCATGAACCAGAAAGCGCTGGATTATATTATTGGCCAGGTCCCCATCGGGCGTTTGATTGAACCTGAGGAAGTGGCCGCATTGGTCGGGGATATTTATCGCAATGAGGCTTTAGCCGGCGACGTCTTCTTTATTCACGGCGGACTGCGCTTGGGCTCCAAAGGATAGTATCACGCAAGTACCTTCACCGAAAATAAGGCCTACCATGAATGAGAAAATAGATGATCCGTTTGGAATGACATCGATGGTCAACACCTGGATGAAATCCATGGGCGACCTTTGGGGGAGCGGCGCCGGTCAATGGGGTGCCTTTCCAGGGCAGCAGCAGGCAGGGACAACGGCGGGCAATAGCACCACCCCCAAAGCCCAGGCGGCCATGGCGGCGACCCTGAAGAATTGGCAAAGCATGGCCGGTGCCATGGCGACGCCGGCATCCATGACCGCGCTTTTCAAAGGCAGCGGCGCCATGCCGGAGGTGTTGCTCAAGCTGGCCCAGACTTCCATGGGCAGTTTTATGGAAATGCAGCAGAACATGATCCAGCGCGTCGGCCGGATGGGTGACTCGGCAAAGGCCTACCAATTCCAGGACATCGATGAGAACATGTTTCGCGTGTGGACCGATATTTATGAAAAGGAATTTCGGCAGTTCTTCCAGATCCCGCAACTGGGTCTGATGCGCACCTATCAGGAAAAAGCCAATGTGGTGGCCGATAAATATAACCTGTTTCAGTCCACGCTGTCGGAATTTTTAAGTTTGCTGGGCCTGCCCTTCAGCCGATCCATGCAAGTGATGCAGGAAAAACTGGGTGAAATGGCCGAAAACGGTGAACTTACCGATGACACCAAGGTCTATTACAACATGTGGGTAAAGGTGCTGGAGGGGCATTTTATGACCCTTTTTCAAACACCTGAATATGTTGAAACGCTGACCCGCACCGTTAATGCGCTGGCTGATTTTTCAGCTGCTCGGGATGCGGCCTTCGAAGATATGTTAAGTCTGCTGCCCGTGGCCAAAAAGACCGAGATGGACGACATGGCCCGAGAACTCTACGAATTGAAAAAGCGCCTTCGAAAGCTTGAAAAAGCACAAAAGTAACCAGTTTACTAACATTCGGCCGGTCCGTTTGGCCGTTGCTAAGGGTTCGTGCAAAAATATGAAGTTCTTTTTGAGTGAGCCCTTAGTTGGCACTGTTGCCGTGAAACCGATGCCACTGTTGAACGTACCCGCACCTGACGCCGCTGAATATCGTTTTGTAAAGTGCCCCAATCCAACAACCCGGCTCCCAAGGGGGTAGTGCATGTCGCAAACTAAAATTCCTGTGGATCTGATTCTGTCGAAATTGGCGGAAGATGCCGAAAGGGCACAATCCCGCGCCCGCAAAGCATCGGAAGTATTATTGGACGATTTGGACACGGAACTGGCCCAAACCGCCTATGAGGTCGTTTACCAGGAAGACCGGGTCAAGTTGAAGCATTACCTGCCGCGCACCAAGATTTGCTACAAAACACCCCTGCTGGTGACCTACGCCTTGATCAACCGGGAGACCATGCTGGACCTGCAGCCCGGGCGCAGCGTGGTCGAACGTTTTCTGGCGGCCGGCATCGATTTGTACATGATCGACTGGGGCTATCCCACGCGCAAAGATCGTTTCTTGGGCTTTGATGATCACATTAACGGCTATATGGATAATATCGTCGATTTTATCCGCGAAAAGCACCAGGTTGAAAAGATCAACCTCATGGGTATCTGCATGGGGGGCACGTTTAGCGTCATCTATTCCGCCCTGCACCCGGACAAAATTAAAAATCTGATCACCACCGTCACCCCCACCAATTTTGACACCAAAAAGGGGTTGCTGCACGTGTGGATGGAAAATATCGATGTGGATCGCGTGGTGGACACCTACGGTAATCTGCCGGCCGATATGATGAATTTGGGTTTTCTGCTACTCAATCCGGCCCGGTTGATGATCGACAAATACGTCGGTTTCACGGAGAATATGGACAACAAACAATTCGTTGAGAATTTCGTGCGTATGGAGAAATGGATATTCGACAGCCCCGATTTGCCAGGCGAAGTTTTTCGTCAATTCATCAAGGACTGTTATCAGGGAAACAAGCTCATCCAGAGCAAACTCGAGGTCGATGGGAAACGGGTTGATCTGAAGAAACTGACCATGCCACTGCTCAATATCTATGGAAAATACGATCACCTGGTACCGCCCGAAGCCTGTGAGCAGCTGGTTCACCATGTGGGCAGCAAAGACACCGAAGACATCTGCCTGAACACTGGCCACATTGGGATCTATGTCAGTTCCAAATATCAGGAAGCCTTTGCACCCAAGATCGCCAGCTGGCTCAAAGAGCGAGACGCGCTTCCAGAAAAAAGAGCGCCGCGCAAAAAAGCCCCTGCGACCAAATCGGCCGGTGCGTCGAGGAAAGCGTTGCAGGGGAAAAAGACGCCCAAAAAAAGTGCACCGAAGAAGGCCGGGCCAAAAATTTCCCGAGCCGGTGCTCTACCTGAAACGACCAATGGGTAGTGCGGACAAACCACACCAGGAGGAGGTATCCGATGACCAGGGAGACAGACTATTTCAAAACTTTTTGCAAAATCAGCAAGGCCTTCGGTACGGCCGCAACCAAGCAGGCGCTGCTGGATCTGATTATCGACAGCGCGGTGGACTCCATGGCGGGCAAAGCCGCCTGTCTGTTCCTGGCGGATGAACGACAGGATGTTTTCGTCCCCACGGCCCAGACCGGTTTGTCGGACAACTACCTGCACGTCAACCCGATGAAAAGCCGCAAGATCGGCAAGCTCATGGCCGCTCTGGAAAAAGAGGGTCATCTGGCGTTTAGCGACGCCACCAGCGACCCCCGCCTGGAAAACCACGCGTCCAAAAAGGCCGAAGGGATCGCTTCGCTGCTGACCGTACCGGTAAGGGTTAAAAACCGGGTCATCGGCGTATTGTCGCTTTACACAGCCACACCACGGGAGTTTCAGCCCCAAGAGGTCGAATTTCTATGCGCCCTGGCCGAACAGGGAGGGATCGCCATCGAGCACAACCGGATGCGCCGGCGCATACAAAAAAACACCATGCTGTTCCTGGAATTGGCCTCCAACATCAACTCCTCGCTCGATATTCAGCAGGTGCTCGGCAACCTGACGGAGAATATCTGTGACACCCTGGGAATGAAGGGGGCGCTCATCCGCCTGATGGACGAGGACACCGATTCGCTGAAGCTGGTGGCCAGCCATGGACTCAGCGATGAATTTCTCGAAAAAGGTGCCATCACCACCACGGAAACTGCGGCGCGCGCCCTGAAAGGAGAGACCATGATCATCAGCGACGCCACCACCGATAAGCGCATCCGGTTCAAAGATGCCATGAAAAGCGAAGGCATCGTTTCCATGATCGTCACCCCCATCCTGGCACGGGACAAGGTGATCGGTGTGATGCGTCTGTACAGCGGTGTCCAGCGGGAATTCCAGTCGGACCTCATGGCGATGGTGGAGGCCCTGGCCCACCAGGGGGGGCTGGCCATCCAGAACGCCTCCATGTATCTGAAACTCCAGGAGGACAAAAAAGGCCTGGAAGAAGATATCTGGAGCCATCGGTCGTGGTTTTAGAAGCTTAATTACCTACATCTTAAGAGGAGAACAGCATGTCAAACAATCTCTACATCGCAGCGACTGGCGCCAGGAGTGGAAAATCCGCCATTTCTTTAGGGGTGATGGAAATGTTGCTGGGAACAATCGACCATGTCGGCTTTTTCCGCCCAATTATCGAGATCGATCCAAAGATTAATGATGGTAAAGACAATGATATCTATCTGATGTCCTCCCATTTCAATCTGAAGACACCACACGAGAAGATGTATGGCTACACCGCAGCGGAAGCAAAAAGACTGCTTTCGCTTGGTAAGGAAGCGGAGCTCATTGAGGGGATACTACAAAAGTATTCCCAAATGATAGCAACATATGATTTTGTTCTATGTGAAGGCACTGACTTTACGAGTTCCATCTCCGCTTCCGAATTCGATCTAAATGCCATGATTGCCAAGAATCTAAACTGCCCGGTTTTGCTGGTGGTCAATGCGCACAAAAAATCGATGGATGATACACTTGGATCAATTGAATTCGCTCTTGATGCTTTATCCGAAAAAAAATGTGATATCTTTGCCACCATTGTTAACCGTGCGGATCCCAAGGACGGTGAGAAGATCATCAACCTTCTAAAAGGTAGGGATTTGACCGGAGATCAAGGGTATTATACCATGCCCAATGAAGAATCTCTGGGGAGTCCGACGGTGGCTGAAATTGACAAAATGCTGGAGGCTAAGGTTTTATATGGGGAAGAACAACTGAATCGACATGTACTCAACTTCACAGTTGCAGCCATGCATATACGGCACTTTTTTGACCAAATCGAACACGGTTCTCTAGTAATTACTTCGGGAGACCGGGCAGACGTGATTGTTGCCTGTCTGGCTGCTGTTTCGTCCATGTCCATAGATAATATTGCCGGAATGGTGTTAACCGGCGGCCTGGTTCCGGAAGAACCGATAGATAAATTAATCAAAGGCTTCAGTAGAATGGTGCCCATCCTCAGTGTCAAAGAAGATACTTTTTCCACGGCCAGAAAACTTGACAGGATTCACCCCAGAATTACGCCGGATAATGGGCGGAAAATCAGCCGGGCCCTTGCGGTTTTTGAAAAAAACGTGAATCTATCGGAATTAGGGCAAAGGGTGATCACCACCAAAACTACCGTTGTCACACCGAAAATGTTTGAATTCGGATTGTTGCAAAAGGCTCGGGCACACAAACAACACATTGTTTTACCGGAAGGTGAGGAAGAAAGGATTCTACGGGCCGCCGAAACATTACTTCGCCGTGAAGTGGTGGATATCACTCTCCTTGGTGATGAGCAACTCATCCAGGAGCGAATTGTTCAACTGGACCTCAACTTGAGCGGTGCGAAGATCATCGATCCCTTGAAATCCGAATTATTTGAGGAATATGTCGCAGCCTATTATAATTTGAGACAGCATAAAGGGATCACCATGGAAAACGCTAAAGATATTATGAGTGATGTAAGCTACTTCGGAACCATGATGACCTATAAAGGCGATGCTGACGGGATGGTTTCCGGAGCGCTGCATACGACCGGAGCCACCATTCGACCGGCGTTTGAAATCATCAAAACGAAGCCCGGTTTTTCCATCGTTTCCAGCGTATTCTTGATGTGCCTGCCAGAGAGGGTACTCGTTTACGGAGACTGTGCCGTTAATCCTAATCCCAACGCCAAGCAACTGGCTCAAATCGCCATCAGTTCAGCCCAAACCGCAATAACGTTCGGTATTGACCCCCGGGTAGCGATGTTATCCTATTCAACCGGGGAATCAGGCACGGGAGAGGATGTCAACAGGGTCCGTGAAGCAACCCAGATTGCTAAAGAAACTAACCCTGATCTAAAATTGGAGGGGCCTATCCAGTATGATGCCGCAGTTGATCTTGCTGTCGCCAAGACCAAAATGCCTGACAGCGAGGTTGCGGGAAAGGCCACGGTATTGATTTTCCCTGATCTGAATACAGGTAATAACACTTACAAGGCGGTCCAAAGGTCGGCGGGGGCTGTTGCCATTGGACCGATCCTGCAGGGACTCAACCACCCAGTCAATGATCTGAGCCGAGGCTGCACCATACCGGACATCGTTAATACCGTCGCAATCACGGCAATTCAAGCCCAAACGGAAAAAAATTTATAGTAACTGCTTAGGTATTCAGAAGATTTAATCTCTGAAAATCGATAGCATATCTTGATTACCCCACTGGAAGTGAACCTTCCTAAAGTCGAAGGACCTAGGGTCCCCAGAAAAAAAATCCTGGTTATAACGGATTTTGGGGAGCTTGATTTCTATCAAGCCCAAGCTATTGTGGGGGTCAGAATGATAGCCCACAACATATTGATATTACAGGCAATATTTGTCTAGACTTTTTG
>JABZFO010000041.1 GCA_014237405.1 Desulfosarcina sp.
TATCACTTTGGCCGACTGCTATCTTGGAAAAACCAGCTTGTGCTTGACTCAATAAATAGCATAACTAACCGATTTTCAATCGGGTTCTATGTCGTCACAAAAGAGCCGCACCCAAATGATTCCGTACAAATGATAAACCAGAGGGTTCAATTTTCACTTCATGCGTCCTCCAGGTTGTTATGCATGTCGGGAGGTTTCCGCATATAGAATGTGTGCCCATCGAATTTTGTCTCGATGATATTGCCTCCTTTTTTAACGGAAACGGTAATTCCATGAATCAAATCCGATACCCGCTCTCTCCCCTAAAAAAGCATGAATCGTGCCATGAACAATCTCTTAGGAACTTCGACGCTGACGGCGCATTAGGTATTATTCTACCACCCACACCGTGCAGTTGCGCGCATGGTTAACGATCTTGCTGGAGACGCTGCCGAAGAGGAACTCTTCGCTTCGTGAAAGGCCCTGTCTGCCAACCACAATGGTGCTACATTTCGTTTGGTTACGTTCCGCAAGAATACACTCCGCCAGGGAAGGACAGTAGCGGAGCGTGGAACGAACCGATACATCCTCCGGCTCAAATCCCTCACCGATCAGAATATCCCGATAGTTCTTAAGCATGGCATCAACCTTCAGCTTGTACTGGCCGAGCCATTTATCTTTTTCAGCGGAGGTGGGAAAGTAATCTTCTTCAGGTTGGCGAATGACGTGCAGAATTAAAACCTTAAAGTCTTTTGTTCCTGCAAGTAATTGGCCCACATATGATACCGCCCGGCGGGCGTTTTCCGACTCGTCCACGGCAATCAGGATATTTTTGTTAACGTCCGCCTCATTATTGATCATTTTTTTCACTCCTTAACGGATAGCCTCGATGCATTCAATAAAGTTATTTAAAAGGTTCTTAACTGTATGGGCATGGGAATTATCTGAAGCTTAGGGCTTCGGAAAAAATAAAATCCACAGGGATGACGCCGGATTTTTATACGCCGGTTTTATATAAGATCAGGCAAGGCGCGTCGATGGTTTCATACTGGTTGTATGTGGCCATCGACGCAACGCAGAACACGGGCAAAAAAACAAGTAAGATCGTGGATTTAATTTTTTCCGAGGCCCTTATGGAAAGGTACTGGGAATAGGCTAAGGTGTCAAGTAATGGGATGGACCACTTAGCAATAAACCCGCCGTAAACACACCAGTGCATGCGGCGGGTACGTTTTTAAAGGGTGAACTTTGGCTGGCGGCAGGCCAATTAAATGGCGATCCGCGCCGTTTGCAGGATTTTGGGTACGATGTCGGCCCATCCCAAAGGCATGAGGTGCACACCTTGAACCATGTGTTTGATCTCAGATAGAAATTGACCCATCATTTCAGCCGCTTTCATCTTACGGTCTTCCTTTTCCACACTTCCGATCTCATCGATCCAGGATTGGGGAACTTCGATTCCGGAGACATTGTTGTTCATGAATTTTCCCATTTGCGGGGTTTTAAGCACCACTAGTCCCACCTGGATGGGTACATTGAATTTTGAGGCTTTGTTTATGAAGGTCTCAAAAATCTTGCGGTCGTATACGGCCTGGGTTTGAAAAAATTCGGCGCCGGCATCGATTTTTTTCTTCATCTTGAGCAATTGCAGGTCAAGCGGTTCAAAATTGGGGTTGACCACTGCCCCATAGGCCATATCGGGCGGGTTTAGAATTTCATTGCCGGTGATATCGTGCCCCCTGCGCAACCCCATGGCCATATCGATGAGCTGTACGGAGTCTAAATCGAAAACCGGCTTGGCTTCCTTGTGGTCGCCGAGCTGGATATGATCGCCGGTGAGCAGCAGCACATTGTCGATACCCAGAGAATAGGCCGTCAGCAGATCGCTTTGCAGAGCGATACGGTTGCGGTCCCGGCAGGTGAGCTGATAGACCGGCTCGACACCCTTTTGCTTTAAACCGACGCTGGCAGCCAGTGATCCCAGCCGCATGACGGCGGACTGGTTGTCGGTCACATTGACCGCATGAACCCAGCCCTGTAAATATTTGGCCTCCTGGGTACACACCGGGTCGATATTTTTATCCCGGTTAACTGCGCCTTTGATAGGACCCACCTCACCTGTGACGACAAACTCGCCTTTATCAAACAAAGTCGTTAATTTCATAGTATATATCCTTTGTTGCGATTTAATCAATCCTGGTTGCTGACGGTTACTTTTCCGGCCTGGGAGCTGAAGGTAGCTTCGGTTTCACTCACCTTCAACGCTCTTGGGCGGCTCCACTTGGCATGATTTTTAGGTTTCTGATAGGGGTCCAGAAGCTCCAGCCGGCCCAGTTTTTGTAGTCGTTCATAGATCATCACCCATCCGCAGGGGCGCTCTTTGTCCACTTCGCACATGCCCTTTTCGGCACCGCCGCAGGGGCCGTTTAAAAGCTGCTTGGAGCACAGGGTCATGGGGCACAGGCCGCCGGTGTATTCGACGATGCACTCTCCGCAAAGCGAGCAGTACTCTTCGATGTCCGATTCGGAAACGGTTTCACCGCCGAAAATGGTGTCGCAACCCGGGTGCACCATGCCGCCGTCGGTGGCGTCTATGAGGGTGTGAATGCCCTGGCCGCATGCCAGGATCAGGAAGCTGTCCGCGTTGGCCACCTGGTCGGCATAATCCTCCTGGAGCACCTTGCGGGTGTGGTCCAGCTTGCACAGGGACATTCCTTGCGGGCCGGGGACAGAATAGCCTGCGACTTCCACGCCTCTTTTGGTCAGGCGTTCGGCCATTTTTTCGGTTTCATCTTCGCCGCCGGAATGGCATTTCCAGGCGCAGTTGTTGCAGCCGACAACAAACACCTTTTCACCGGGTTTGATGTAGCTGACAATCTCTTCAATGGGTTTTTGAATTGTTGCGTGCATAAATTATCTCCCTCTTATTGAAAAAAACGTTGGCCGTATTTCACGGATGCTCGTTCAAA